>CAZTVY010000082.1:0-9803 GCA_964617235.1 uncultured Rikenellaceae bacterium
TATATATTCACGCTTCTGGAATAAATTCCTTTTCGACCTTGGCTATGTTTGTAAAAATGAACCATTCAAAAAGTTGATTAACCAAGGAATGATTCAGGGTCGTTCGAATTTTGTGTATCGAATCAAGAATACCAACACTTACGTTTCTCTGAACCTAAAGGATAAGCACGATGTAACTCCAATTCACGTTGATGTAAACATTGTTAGCAACGATATTTTGGATATTGATGCCTTCCGCAAGTGGCGTCCAGAGTTCAGCGATGCTGAGTTTATACTTGAGGAAGGTAAGTACATCTGCGGTTGGGCTGTGGAGAAGATGAGTAAGAGTATGTGGAATGTTGTTAATCCCGATGTTATTGTTGATAAGTACGGTGCCGACACACTTCGTATGTACGAGATGTTCTTGGGTCCACTTGAGCAAAGTAAACCTTGGGATACAAACGGGATTGATGGTGTACATAAATTCTTCCGTCGTTTCTGGCGTTTATATCACAATGCCAACAACCAGTTTGAGGTTTCCGACGCTGAACCTACAGCGCAGGAACTAAAAGTACTTCACAAAACCATCAAGAAGATTACTGAGGATATCGAAAAATTCAGCTTTAACACTGGCGTTTCAGCATTTATGATTTGCGTAAATGAGCTAACCGAGTTAAAGTGTAATAAACGAGCAATCCTTGAGCCTCTTTGTGCACTTATAGCATCGTATGCTCCGCATATTGCCGAGGAACTATGGCACTTACTAGGTCACAGCACATCGGTTTGCGATGCAAAATGGCCAAAGTACGATGAGAAATACTTGCAGGAAAGCACCTACACTTGTCCAGTATCGTTCAACGGAAAAACCCGATTCACATTGGAGATTCCTTTGAATATATCTCAGGCAGATGTGGAGAAGATTGTCCTTGCTGATGTTAACACTCAAAAATTCTTGGAGGGAAAACAACCCAAGAAAATTATTGTTGTTCCAAACAAAATTGTCAATATTGTAATGTAGTTGTATTTTGAACTTATTGGTTGATGGTTAAAGGATTTACTCTTTTAACCATCAACTTTTAGATATTAGCATCGCCAAAATACCCGAAAACTTGTCAATACAAACACTTGGTCAATTTTATTTGGTGGGTGCATAAAAATAGATTAATTTTAGTTATCCCATTTCGAAATCATTAATCACTTTAAATCATCTTAAACGATATAACTATGGAAAGAACAGAAAGCAAAACCAAATCATTTAGGGATTTAGTGGTTTGGCAAAAAGCCCATGCGTTCGTACTAAACATTTACCAACAGGTAAAACACATCCCCGACGATAATCAATCATTTGTGGGCGATATGCTTTGCGAGAGCGCTACAGCCATAGCTACAAACATTGTTGGCGGTTATAGAAAAAAAGATAGAGACGAAAAATTAATGTTCCTTGCAACAGCACAGGACGCTTTGGAGGAATGCCGCTACTACATTATTCTTGCCAACGACTTAGGCTTGTTTGACCAATATCAGGCTGATGACCTCGAAAATGCTATTGGCGAAGTTAGTTACTTGCTAAATTCTTACGCAAAATCAATCCAACGTAGGAAAGAAGAGGATAGTAGAAACGAAAATCAATACTAGTATTTTATATTAAAGTATGACAAGTAGTAAAATTTTCAAAACAACACGCTCGTATACCATTATAGTATTTGGGTTGTTGTTATATGCTTTATCGTGGACAGCATTTCTTATTCCACACAAAATCACAGGAGGTGGCGTTTCTGGTATAGGTGCATTAATTTACTATGCCACAGGATTCCCAATGGGTTATACCTATTTCTTGGTTAATATAGGCTTAATTTTCATCGCAATTAAAATGCTTGGTGCGAACTTTGGCGTAAAAACGGTATTTGGCGTAATAGTTGGCTCTGTTTTGCTGTCTGTACTTCAGGCAACAATAAAACAACCAGTGGTAGACGATAAATTTATGTCGACTATTATTGGAGGAGCAATTGCTGGAGTTGGCCTGGGGATTGTATTTACACAGGGCGGTAGTACTGGTGGAACTGATATCATTGCCATGATAATCAACAAGTACCGTAATATTAGCCCTGGCCGAGTTATATTGATGTGCGATGTATTCATAATTGGCTCATCATTCCTTGTTTTGCTGGACTTAGACCCCGCAAAACGAATTGAGACTATCGTTTATGGCTACGTGGCTATGGCCATTACAGCATACTCTCTCGATGCGGTATTGTCTGGAAGCAAACAATCTGTGCAGGTTTTTGTATTCTCGAAGCAATACCAAGTAATTGCCGATAGAATTACAGCCGAGCTGAATAGGGGAGTTACAGTAATTGATGGACAAGGCTGGTTTACCAAGGAAAATCAAAAGGTTCTAATAACTCTGGTTCGCAAGCACGAAGCTAACGACGTTTACCGGGTAATCAAGGAGGTTGACCCCGAGGCGTTTATTTCTGTAGCTAGTGTAATGGGTGTTTATGGAAGAGGTTTCGAACGGATACGGCACTAAATCTTCATTTATATTGATATTAAGCCTTGGTGATAAACCAGGGCTTTTTTGTTTAGGAATTTTATCTTTTTCTCTTGACAAAACTCTTCAATATGTATAACTTGTTCAAAAACGGTTGCGATAAAATGAAACTCTTTGTCAAATCTATAATTTCATTAATGGTTGGAGTCGTTTTTACTTCGTGCCACATGTTGTATGTTCCTAATAGTTTTAATTCTCCATTGTTAAGGAATAAGGGTGATGGTCAAATTAATGTTGCTACTGGTATATCTGGGTTCGAAGTACAAACTGCTTATGCTATTACCGACAATGTTGGAATAATGGCTAATGGTCAAGTCCTGAAAACTACTGAGCACGATACTTTAAAGCAGCAGAGAACACTTTTTGAGTTGGGTTTGGGTTATACCGAGAAGTTTAGCGATAATGGAATTTTTGAAATTTTTGGTGGAGCAGGAGTGGGAGAGGTGCCAGCCGATTACAGAAAAATTGATTACGATGGTGTTTCTACTACACAAATAACTAGATACTTTATACAGCCAGGCCTAGGGTTTTATAACGATTGGCTCGATATAAGCATTCTTAGCCGATTATCGGCTGTAAGCATAGGCGGAGAAACAAACTGGTTCTATGAGCCTGGCTTTATGGCTAAAATGGGATATAAGCGCTTACGCTTTTATTCCTGTATTGGATTATCTATCCCGTTTGAAAAATACGATGACCAAAAGTGGAACCACAACCCTATAATGTTCTCCATTGGGCTTCACTTCAACTTTGGGAAGCGTTTAGAGGAATAATCAATTAAAGAAGTATCGATTCAATTACTTTTGGATAGTGCTCATACTCCAGTTTGTGAACCTTTTGGGCAAGGGTTTCGGGTGTGTCGTTTTTATCTATCGAACACTTTGCTTGAAAAATAATTCCCCCTTCATCGTAATTATTGTTCACGTAATGGATGGTTATTCCGCTTTCAACCTCTTTGTTGGCAATAACTGCTTCGTGCACCTTGTTACCATACATTCCTCTTCCGCCATATTTAGGCAAAAGTGCGGGGTGAATATTGATAATTCTATTAGGGTATGCATTAATTAAATACTCTGGCACCAGTTTGAGGAATCCTGCTAGAACAATAAAATCTACCTTATATGAATTGAGTACATTAATGAAATCTCCGTTCCTAAATGCATCCATACTGAAAACTTCGCAATTAACACCAAGCTTTTTTGCCCGTTCAATTACAAAGGCCTTAGGGTTTTCGGTGGCAAATAGGACTATTTTAACTCCTTGGTTATCCATAAAATAGTTTGCAATGTTCTCTGCATTACTACCCGACCCTGACGCTAAAATTGCTATATTGCTCATTATTAGGAGTTTATTAAATTAAAGTTAAACGATTGTCAAAAAAAAGTTTTTGAGATGACAAAAATATGAACAAAAAAATTACTTTTGCGGCTGAATTTGTCATCTGATTATTATCAGGTGAAATTTTTTTCTTTGCGATTGAAAACTTTATTTATTAACTAAATTTTAAAAACTATGTCGGATATTGCAACAAGAGTAAAGTCAATTATCGTTGACAAACTCGGAGTAGACGAGAACGAAGTAACTCCAGAAGCAAGCTTTACCAATGATTTAGGTGCTGATTCACTTGACACCGTTGAGTTAATTATGGAATTCGAGAAAGAATTCAACCTTTCTATTCCAGACGATGAGGCTGAAAAGATTGGTACTGTTGGAGATGCTATCAATTACATCGAAAGCCACAGCAAGTAATATCAAAAATTAAAAAATCCTTACAAGCAAACTAGTTTTAAACTAAAATTTCACTTTATGGAAATGAAGCGTGTTGTAGTTACAGGTGTTGGTACAATTAATCCTTTAGGTAACAATATTCAAGAGTATTGGACTAACCTCGAGAACGGGGTGAGTGGTTGTGAACTAATTACCAGTTTCGACGCCTCCAAGTTTAAAACAAAATTTGCCTGCATGGTAAAGAATTTTGACCCAAATAATTACTTCGACCGTAAAGAGGCAAAGAAGTTAGATCCTTACACCCAGTTTGCGCTGGTGGCTGTAGACGAGGCTATGAAGGATGCTGCTTTTAACCTTGAATCTATTGATTTAGATGCGGCAGGAGTTATTTGGGCTTCAGGTATTGGCGGTTTACAATCCATGACTGAGGAACTAAGAGGCTACTTCGCGGGTGATGGTACACCCCGATTTAGCCCTTTCTTTATTCCTCGTATGATCTCCGATATTGCTGCTGGGCATATTTCTATGAAGTATGGCTTCCGTGGACCTAACTTCTCAACTGTTTCGGCGTGCGCTTCTGCAACTAATGGTTTGATTTGTGCAATGGATATTATTCGCACAGGTAAAGCTAGTGTTATTATTAGTGGCGGCTCTGAAGCTTCTGTTAATGAAGTGGGCTTAGGAGGGTTTAGTTCAATGCAAGCAATTTCTTCAAGAAATGAAGAATACAAATCAGCATCGCGTCCTTTCGATGTTTCTCGTGATGGTTTTGTTATGGGCGAGGGAGCAGGATGCCTTATCCTTGAGGAGTACGAGCATGCTAAAGCCCGTGGGGCAAAAATTTACTGTGAATTGGTAGGCGGCGGTATGACTGCCGATGCTTATCACTTGACAGCACCACACCCCGACGGATTGGGTGCACGAAAGGTTATGGAGAATGCAATTAAAGATGCAAATCTTAAACCAGAGGATATCGATTATGTTAATGTACATGGTACATCTACTCCTCTTGGCGATATTGCTGAAACCAAGGCTATTCTTTCTGTATTCGGAGAGCACGCGTACAAACTTAACATTAGCTCTACTAAGTCTATGACAGGTCACTTGCTTGGAGCTGCTGGTGCAATTGAAGCATTAGCCACTGTAATGGCGGTTTATAAGGATATTGTTCCTCCAACCATTAACTTGCAAAATGTTGACCCTGAGATTGACAGCAAACTTAATTTGACTCCAAATAAAGCTCAAAAACGTACAGTAAGAGCAGCTTTGAGTAATACTTTCGGATTTGGTGGTCATAATGCATCAATTATCGTTAAAAAGGTTTCCTAGTTACTAGGTGTTAAGATTTTTATCACGTCCAATTGAGCGTTTCCGCGTAAAATCAGCGGATAGGGATTTGTTTGTTCAATTGAAGAAAATACTAGGATTTTCCCCTAAAAATATTGAATTGTATAAGCTGGCCATGGTTCATAGGTCAGCTTCTTATGTTTTACCCAAGGGTAAACGGGTTGATAATGAACGCCTAGAGTACCTGGGCGATGCTGTCCTTGATGCCATTGTTGCCGATTATCTTTTTGAGCGTTACCCAAACCAGAAAGAGGGATTTCTTACCAAAATGCGGGCTAAAATTGTGAGCCGTAGTAGTTTAAACCAACTTGCTATAAGCATGGGGCTCGACTCATTGGTGAAAATAAGTAATGGGACTATTACCACTCACAAAAATATTTTTGGTAATGCCTTGGAGGCATTAATTGGCGCCATATTCCTTGATAAAGGCTACCAGTTTACGAATATGGTTGTGGTAAGTAATATTTTGGATAGGTTTATTAACTTGGACAACTTGCAGGCGCTCGATACCGATTACAAGAGCAAGTTGATAGAGTTTGCTCAAAAACACAAAATACCTATCAACTTCGACACGCAAGAGGATATTGCCGTTGAATCTAATCCTCCCAGATTTATATCGAATCTTATCTTTGATGGAAAGGAGATGTCTGTTGGATATGGTTTTTCTAAAAAGGAAGCAGAACAACAGGCCAGTATGATTGCTTTGGAGAAGATAGAGGATAATATCTCGGAATATATAAAGTAAAAGGCGCAAATTAATTGATATTGCGCCTTTTTGTTATTGCTATTTCCCAAACTGAATACCTACGCATAGATACATTATAGGTGGAAATGTTATATCGATATTACCATCCCCACCAACAGGCTGGCTAAAGAATCCAAATTCACCAACAATGCCAAGGTTGTCTTTCATTTGTTTGGATACCTCTATTTGGAAACCAACGTTTAACCCGTTGCTTGGGTCTTCCATCAAGTCATTTTTAATATGGTTGTACCCTATAGCAACACCGGGTACTACCTGAACTCCCTCGGCTACAGTAAAGCGAGGTTTAATTGTCATTCCCACGGAGAAAAAGTTGTTGTTTTCGTCAAATTCTTCAACTTTCATAGGAGTGTAGCAAAAGTAAAGCCCCATTGACAACTTTGGCACGAGTATACCGTCTAAATCGCCCTTTATGAATGGCGATGTTTTTAATTCGAACTCATTGCCATTAATATTCGGTTGACCTGGCCCAGGGAATTGTAATCCACCTTTTAAACTTAATGCAACAGAAGATGGAGGTTCCTGTGAGTACAATGCTATTGTTAGCATCATTAGAACAAGTGTGAATAAACTTTTTTTCATAGCTTGGATAGTTTTAGTTTTTTTAAAGGCTTATTTTGTAATATATTCATTATCAGATTAAAATTAATATAAAAAGTAGTGTCAGTCAATTATTTGTAAGTTTTTTTGACAGATGAAATAATTTTCATTTATTATTTTGGGTATCTTGCTAGCGTTAATCTTTATCAGCAGGATTTTGGCAACAAAAAAAAATAAAGAAGTACTAAATCTTGAGAACCATTGTAATTTTAAGTTAATTGCAATTTCGGCACAGCTCAATATCAATAAGTTGGTTTGGGAGTTGAATAGTGGATTGGATTTGAAACTGGTTCGAAATGCTGATTTAGAGAAAGTTACTAGGTTTCCAACTTTCTCCTTCAGATATACAAAATCGGCTATTGTTGTATCTCTTATTCAGAATAAGTACGAGGGTAAAATGCTTGTGAAACAATTGAACAATGTTGATTTTGTTTTAGAGTTTACTGGAGAACTTTTACCCAATGACTTTAAATCTCATATGCAAGTTGTGAAGAAAATTCCTAATGTTATAGCAGCAATTGAGATTGTACCCTCTTCAATTAAACGGAACGAACCTTTTTGTCCTGAATAAATTAACCCGAATGGTTTCTGTTTATCCCTTGCTAATAATTATGTTTCGCACTTAAAGTTTTCTCTTAAATTCAGTTCTTGACCTTTTTCTGTCACATTATTTTAACAGTCTGTTAAACTGTGTTAACCCTTTAGGAGTCCATAGCATAAAGATTATCTTTGTTGATATGAGTAGAAAGCTGCTTTGGGTACTAACGGTTATTATTTCATTGGCCTCGCTTGGGTTGGTTTTGGTGCAATCTAAGTGGGTTCGAATTGCTGTACAAACAAAGGAGGAGCAATTTGCTCAAACAGCAAGCCTCGCTATGCAGAATATTGTTGAGGAGATTGAAAAGCAGGAAACGGTGGTTCAGGTTATTGATGAGATTAAACCCTACTACTCTGTCAATACTAAAGGTGATGCGCGCCTTTCATATCATCAAGGAATACTTAATAAAACAAAAAGCGGAATTCGTACCAAGCAAATTAGCCAGCAGGTTCTTACCGTTAGTAATCTCGATACGATAAAACTCCCGACGCTTACCCGTAACTTATTCGACAGTACTTTAAATGCTCTTAATTCTGGCTCAAGTCTTTCAATAAATAGCGTAGGTAGTAGTAAAAATAGCGCAGGTTCCATAAATTTAGATCTAGGTTTAGATGGAAAGGTTTTGAATAAAACCGTTTTTGTTGAGAATATTGTTGATAAACTTATTAGGGTTGAACTGCCTATTCAGGAGCGAATTTCAGAAGAACTTCTCGATTCAATTATCCATAGAGAGTTAACCCGAAAAGGCATTGAGGCTCGGTTTGAGTATAAGGTTACTAACGAGAAAGATAGTGCAATCTATAAGAGTGTAAAATTTAAACCGAATCACAAAGGTCTTGTTTTAAAAGACAAACTTTTCCCTAACGATTTTTTTGCTCGGCGATATTTTTTAACCATTTACTTCCCAAACCAAAAAACATACGTTATAAGTTCGTTAGGATTAATGACCTTCTCTACCTTTTTACTCACATTGCTTATAATACTTAGTTTCTCCGTTACGTTGTACATAATATTCAGACAAAAAAGAGTCTCGGAGATTAAGAACGATTTTGTGAGTAACATGACCCATGAACTAAAAACACCTATATCAACCATATCATTAGCAGCGCAAATGCTAAACGATAAAAGCATTCCAATTGAACGAAAGAATTTAACCTATTTGGGGGGTGTTATTGCCGACGAAAGTAAGCGGCTTGGACTTCAGGTTGAAAAAGTGCTTCAAATGGCAATATTTGAGAAAACGAAGTTGAAATTGAAGTTGAAGGATATTGATATACACGAGGTAGTTAAAAAGGTTTCGGCAAATTTTGCACTGCAACTTCAATCGCAAAACGGAATTCTTATAACAGAATTAAATGCAAATAACCCACTAATTGTTGCGGACGAGGTTCATATTACTAATGTGGTTAATAATCTGTTAGATAATGCTGTAAAGTATAAAAATGGCAATCCAGAAATTACTATATTTACAAAGAATGCAACGGGTGGAATTGTTATTGCCTTTAAGGATAATGGAATAGGTATTAGCCGCGACAATATCCGAAAAATTTTCGACCAATTTTATCGGGTTCCCAGCGGCAATATTCATAATGTTAAAGGATTTGGTTTAGGTTTAAGTTACGTTAAAAAGATTGTTGAGGCTCATGGTGGTAGAATTTGGGTGGATAGTACGCTTGGTATTGGCAGTACTTTCTCAATATTTCTACCGTGGAGTGGCCCAACAGAAAGAAATAGTTAAAATAATTAATAAGCAACGCCATGGAAAATAGAAAAATCCGTGTCCTACTTGCAGAGGACGATGAAAATTTAGGTTTTCTTCTTAAGGAGTACCTTCAAGCAAAAGATTACGAGGTAGACCTATACAAGGATGGAGAGAAGGCCTTCAAGGGATTTCAAAATAACTACTACGATATCTGCATTTTAGATGTTATGATGCCCATTAAGGATGGGTTTACTTTGGCAAAGGAAATTCGTATGTCTAATGGCACAATGCCAATTCTTTTCCTTACCGCTAAATCAATGAAAGAGGATGTAATCGAAGGCTTTGCATTGGGTGCCGACGATTATATGACAAAGCCGTTTAGCATTGAGGAGTTACTTATGAGACTCGAGGCTATTCTTCGAAGAACCCGAAAAGACTCACCATTGACCGAACAGTCCCAATTTCAAATTGGAAAGTACATTTTTGATGCTACTAAGCAAACCCTCCAGATTGATAATGATGTTAGGAAGTTAAC
>CAZTVY010000083.1:0-9753 GCA_964617235.1 uncultured Rikenellaceae bacterium
TTTTGTGTTGAGCATTAAATCTTATACAAGTGAAAACTGTTGCTTTAACCATAAAAGGACGTGTACAGGGTGTTGGATTTCGTTATTTTGTTATGCGAAATGCAATGCAGTTGGGTGTTAATGGTTATGTGATGAACTGTGCCGATGGCAATGTTTATGTTGAGGCCGAAGCCGATGATTCAGTGTTAGTTCAGTTTATTGATTTGTGCAGCATTGGCCCTTCGCGTTCCGATGTAAAGGATATAGTTATACGAGATTTGGAGCCTAAGATGTATACCGATTTTAATATTCGAGGCTTTTAGGTTATAGTTTTATCCCAAAAATGCAAATATCATCGAGTTGATCCTCTATGTCTTTATGATTTTCCAGCATATTAAGAAGGATATCTTTTTGCACACTCATTGGTTTGTCGTGCATTTGCTCCAGTAATTCGTAAAGGCGCTTCTGTCCGAATTTTCTTTTATCAGGACTCATCTGGTCTGTATATCCGTCGGTGGTAAGATATACGCATGATGGTGATATTAAATCAACCTCTTTATTTGAAAATTTTCGCTTGTTTTCGGGTTGGAATCCGCCTGTCGATCTTATATCACCGGCTATTTTGTTTAATCCATTCTTAGTGATAATAAGCAGCGGACGATTTGCCCCAGCATATAGAATTTTATTGTTGCTATAATCAATTGTCACGAATCCAATATCGATACTTGCATGCAGTTTCTTATCAATTTCGTTTTGTTTCAATGCTTTACGGAGTTGCTCGTGTAGATTCTCCAGAACAAGTGCTGGATTTTTTATTTGCCACTCATTCACTATCTGATTTAACAGCGTATTCCCAATTAACGACATAAACGAGCCAGGAACTCCGTGTCCTGTACAGTCCATCACCGCAATGTGAGTGTAGTTCTTAGTGCTACTTGTCCAGTAAAAATCGCCCGAAACAATATCTTTGGGTAGATAAATCACAAAATGATCCTTGAAAATCTTTTTCAGATCTTCCTCGTTGGGTAGTAACGCTTCCTGAATGGTTTGAGCATACTCAATGCTGCTAACCATTCGTTCGTTTTTATCGGCAATAATCTGTCTCGATTGTTCCAAGTAAAGGTTTTTCCGCTCAATCTCGTCGCGTTGGGCTAAAATCTCCTCCTGTTGTTGCTGTAGCTCCTCGTTTTTCTCCAGAATCTCATTCTGATGATTCCGTAAATCCTCATTTATCTTCCGAATGTTTTTTAGCGCAATTAGAATTACTGCAATTAAAATGGCTCCCAATGCTATAACCAAAAGTAGGAAATTCCTGACAATTTTTTGGCGTTGATTCTTTTCGGCATTCACAGCATCCTTTTTGGCCTGCTCAAGCTTTATTTCTTCCTGCTGTCGTTCAAATTTGTAGAACATTTCAGCCTGAATGGATTTGCGAGTGTTTTCCTCACTGAAAAGGCTGTCGCGCGACGATATGTGTGCTTTGTAGTGAGTGTATGCCTTAATAGGATTATTTATTTTATCGTAAACAATGCTCAGCTGTTTGTTGGCATTGCTAACTATTTCCATTGAGCCCGTTTCGCGCGCCAACTTTAATGCTTCGTTGTAGTGATTGAGTGCTTGGTTGTAGTTGCGAGTGTTGATGTAGAAGTTCCCGTAATTCATTTCGCACTCCGAAAGCCTGAACTTGCTACCAAGTTTGATAAACGATTCCTTTGCTTTGTCTAAATAGCTAAGAACATCGCTTACCTCTCCTTTTTCAATGTTTATGCCTGCAATCTCGTTGTATATAGTCCCAATTCCATCCAGGTCGCCTGTCTTGTTTGAGTAAATGAGGGCCTTTAGGTAGTAGTCTATTGCTTTATCGAAAGCGCCTTTTTTGCGATAAACCTCGCCAATGTTTAGGTACGAAATGCCAATACCTTCGTCGTCGCCAAGTTCCTCCTCAATCCTGAGCGATTGTTGGTAGTACTCCAGCGCTTTATCGTATATTTTTTGGTAAAGATGAACAACCCCAATATTGTTGAGCTGTTGCGATAATCCTCTTTTATCGTTTATTGATTGGTAGAGGGCTAACGATTTAAAGTAGTACTCTAAGGCCGAAGGATAATCGCCCCGAAGCCTGTAAACAGCGCCAATATGGTTAAGCGCTGAGGCCTCGCCTTTAACATTGCCAACTTTCTTCTGATTCTCTAAAACCGTGTAAAAATCGGTTAAAGCCTTTCCATACTCGCCGTTGGACCTGTAAATTGATGCACGGCGTGTAAGTATGTGATTTTTGAACGATTGAATATTTAAACTATCGAGTAGGGGAGCCGCGGTTTCAATTAAACTGAGCGCCAATTGGTAGTTCTCGTTGTAGTAAAAACTATCAATTTGTACTATAAACTGTTCGGCTTTTAGGGAGTCGAGGGTGTATTCTTTGGTTTTTGATGGTTGCGAAAACGCAACGCTAACGGAGCAAAGGCTAAGAGCTACAGATAATGCGTAAACTTTTATGTGATTAAAAAAACAATTCATCAGGCCATTAATTGCATAAAACCGAAAACAGCACACTCAAATATAAATATTTTTAACTCTTTAAGTAAACTTTGTAAACGAAAAAACCGAAACTTAAGTTCCGGTTTTTGTGAATTAAAAGTTGAGCGCTACTTGCCCTTTTTTGCCTTCGGTTTTATAACCTCCACCTTAACCTTGTTTTTGTTGGGTTTCTGCGGACGTGTTTTTCCAAATGAACCCATAAAAATTTTTCCACGACGGGTTTTTTTATCTCCTTTTCCCATAGCTTATTGGATTTAATGTTTACTGTTCAAAAGTTATATCAAATATAAGTTGTTTTGTCCAAAAATCACAAACGCAACCATTTAAAACTTCAAAGTGTGTTGATTCTGCGATTAAAACCCAATGTCATATCTACACAGTGTGGAATATTTACACAAAAAAGTTGATGTTTGTTAGAAGTGTAAGTTATGGCTAATTTGTTAATGTGTTGATATGTAGTGTTATGGTTAGTTTTTAGTTGCTCTACGAAATGATGGCACGATTTTGTTATAAGAATAATTGTCCCAAACACATTTACATAATAAGCTGCAGCCACCAGCAGCAATGTTGTCCGGAGCACTACACATACTGTCAACCATGCATCGAATCCACCAACAAGTCCCAGAATTAGACAGTACAATCCGGACAACTTTTTTTTTATCTAATTCTAACCTCTAGGTTTTTAAAATCCTTTAGAAGTTCCAAAATCAGGTTTGTGTCCGTTTTGCCGTAGTGGTAGGGGTAAAGAATCCTAGGTTTTAGTGTAAGTACAGCATCCTTAACCATTTCGGGTGTCATAGTAAATGGAATATTCATGGGTAGGAATGCAATGTCTATTTTGCCAAACTCGGCCATTTCGGGGATATTTTCGGTATCGCCAGCAATATAAATTGTAGTATTATCAATATTTAGGATGTAGCCATTACCTTCGCCCTTAATGTGGTATGGCTCGCCGTTATTGCGTTTGTTTACGATATTGTAGGCTGGAACAGCCTTAACGGTTACCCCAAGTACGCTAAAAGTATTTCCGTTGGTAATAATCTTTCCGTTAGCCTTAAATTTTGACAATTTTGCACAGGTTTCGGTCCAGTAAAGCTCGGTAGCATTGGTGAAAACCTTTGCAAGCGCAATGGAGTCCAAATGGTCCTGATGGTGGTGTGTTAAAAGCACTGCATCGGCTTTGGGGAGCGAGTCGTAGTTGGCAACCCTGCTCCATGGGTCAATATGGAATACTTTACCATTGTACTCTATCATTAATGTGCCATGCCCAATAAAATGAATAACTACATGGCTGTTGGTTGTTTTAATGGTATCGGCCTTATGGGCAAACAAAGTTAGCGTTGCAAAAAAAGCAATTAGGGTAATGGTAAGCTTCTTCATTGCAAGAGGATTTAAGGTATAAACAAACAAATTTAGCGATTTGTTTTAAAAGAAAAAGCCTTGAGGTTGATTCTCAAGGCTTTGGTTTGGTGCCCAGGACAAGACTCGAACTTGCACAACCTTGCGATCACCAGCCCCTCAAGCTGGCGTGTCTACCAATTTCACCACCTGGGCATTGGTTTACCTGTACATTGCGTTTGCAAAAGTAGTACAAAATTTTAAACCTTAAAATAGATACAGCAAAATTTGGGCAAAAAGCTTTGTTGAGTGTGTTTCTGTTTGATATTCAGATATGTCGGTTTGTTGGATTACTTTTCAACAACTATTGGTTCTTGTATAACAATTATATATTTTTAATCCATTGATAAGTAAGTTGGCAGCAATTATAAAAAACAGAACATATGAAAAAAATACTTCCATTCTTAATTCTTTTAACATTTAGTGTTTTGATTTTTGGACAGTCTAGAAAAGATACAATTAGACAAAGTAAATCACAAACAATTACAATCCCTGCACAGGTAAACTTCAATTTACCAAATACACTTCAAATAAAAGATATCACCGATAAAAATGTCAATCAATCATTTTTCCAAGAAAACATGCCTTGGATTGTTGCTTTATTCATAGGAGTGCTTTCTGTGTTCATCAATTTTTGGGTTGCGCATCGATTACGCCAGTCTAATGAACGAAGTCTTCAAAATCAGATTGAAAGTAATGAAAGAAATCTGCTAAGACAGATTGAAAGTAATGAGAGGAACTCGCTAAGACAAATAGAAAGCAATGAAAAAAGTTTGCAAAGACAGATTGAAACAGCAAAGGAAACTTCATTAGTAGAATTTAAAGTTACAATTGCTACAAAAAATAGACAAGAATGGATAAATGAATTACGACAAACACTTTCTGAATATTTGTCAAACATATCTTTAATAAACTTCAATCCTAAAAGCCATTCTCAAACTATACTTGATGATAATAAAATATATATAAGAAATATGTCTTTATCAAAAGCAAAACTAGAATTACTAATGAATAAAGACAAACCCGAGCAAAAGGAGTTGCTCGAAAAAATTGAAAGTATGTTAAAGTTAGTTACTGGTGAACAAACTGAAAACCATCTCGAAAACATGAGAAGCGCAAGAAGTAGCATAATAATTGCAGCGAGAGAATTATTTAAAATCCATTGGGAAAAAATCAAGGAATTAAAATAACAGTTGCCAGCAGGCTGTTACTTTCAATGGGGCTGATGATGCAGATACCACAAAATATTGCTAATTTAGTTTCGGTTTAGCGGGTGATGACGCCGCTGGCGATTAACTCCCCAGCGTAAGCAACTGCCGACCGTTGGCAGTAATTCTGTACACGGGATAGCTCCGTTAAATTCCTAAGCTAACGTGAGATGTGAGTGTGAATTTATTGGATTTGCTAATGTATTGATATTATGAACTTTAAAAAATAACATTTTTGACGTTAGTCAACATTATAGCACAATACACAGTAAATAATAACTTAATAGAATTCAAAATGGGATTAAGCTCAAACTCAATAATACACTTTACAAAAAACATATCTTCACTTAATGGCATCCTCTCTGAATACTTTAAAATTAAATATTGTAGAGAAAAAATTGTAACATTAAAACAAAATTATGACTTTCTAGTTCCTGAAGTTTCATTTTGTGACATTCCATTTTCACAAATTTTAAATCATATCAACAGTTATGGGTCATATGGTATTGGACTAAAGAAAAGTTGGGCTGTAACAATGGGTTTAAATCCCGTATTATACGTTGAAAAACAATCGAATTTAACCAACCACCTAATATTTAATTTGATTACAAAAATTGCTAATGGTAGAAAGAAACAAGATGAATTAGAAATTGAAGAAAAATATATTTTAGATATCATAAGATATATAAAAAACTACGAAGGTGACTTGGAGAGAATTGGAAAGAAAACAATAAAAAATTATCGATTTTCAGATGAGAGAGAATGGCGGTATGTTCCTGTCCCAAAAAAAGACCAATTACTTTTTGGTAATTTAACAAAAGCACAAACTGATAACATCGACATAAAAAATATAAAAGAAAAATTAAATAAAGAATTAGAAAATGAAAGATTAAAATTCCAGTTAGACGATATTAGTTATATCATTATCAATAAGGAAATAGAAAGGGACATTGTTATTCGAAATCTAGAAATGAAAAACAGAAAATTTCCATTAGAACAAGTTAAAAGACTCACTAGTAGGATACTAACAGTTGAACAAATAAAAACAGATTTTTAAGAAACAACTACTGCCAATAAGCGGTTCAAACTACTTGGGCTGATGATACAATTGCAGATTTTTATTACCTTTAATTAACTTTATAACGGCGGATAACGCCGCTGGCTACTAACTCCCCAGCAGCCCAAACCACCGACCGTTCAAAATGATAGTGTGTGAACTATAAAATTTAATTATATGGAACAACTATTCTGGAACATTGCTATTTATATTAGTTTTTTAGGATTTGTTGTTTTAATATTAACCCTACTAACAGGCCTGCGTGTCATTAAAATAAAACCAATATATAGAATTCATAAGAAATTGGCGCTAGCAGCATTTATTGCAATAGGAATACACGCATCAATAATGGTTTACTTTTATTTTTTTACTTAGAGTATTCCCCCGAAAAATGTTGTAAATTTAACCTACTGCAGAATTAAATTTTAACACTAAAATTTAAGCCAATGAAGAAAATGGTGATTTTAGCATCAGTAATACTTTTAACAGTATTTTGTGCAAAAGCTGACCCACCCAGTAAAGTGAATTTAACTTATAAGGATGGTAAACTAAAAGTTGAAGCGGTTCACAAGGTAAGCGATCCTCTGAAGCATTACATCGACCAAGTTGTAATTAGTGTTGATGGTGTAGATGTAAAAACGGCTACATTTAATTCTCAAGCTTCAAAGGACTCGCAAGTTGAGGAGGTTGCTTTAGACTTAAAAAAAGGAAGTAAAGTTAAAGTTACTGCTCGTTGTAGTAAGTTTGGGACTAAATCGGCTAAATTAACCGTTGAGTAGAAGCGGGCATTGGGTTTCCGTGTCGTTAATAGAACATTGGGGGAAGTTGGTTTTTGTAAAATCACTTCCCCTAATCGGTTTTATTTGGGAAAACAAGACCAAATCTTCAACACAAAACAATTCCGCTTGTTTTTTTAATGCTCTTTTAAACACAATTATGTTATGACAAATAGAAAACTTATCCTATACATTGCCTGCTCCTTGGATGGATATATTGCCAAGCCCAACGATAATTTAGATTTTTTGAACATAGTTCAACGCGAAGGCGAGGATTACGGCTATGGCGAATTTATTGCCTCCGTTGACACTGTAATATTAGGCCGTAAAACCTACGATTGGGTTGTGGGGCATGGTTATGGTTTTCCGCACGCCGATAAGGAATCGTACATTATTACAAGGCAGGTGAAACCTAGTGAAGGCAATTTAATTTTCTATAATGGAGACCTAAGGAAATTAGTATTCGATTTGAAACTGAAAAGCGGGAAAAATATCTTCTGCGATGGTGGTGCTGAAATTGTAAATCTACTGCTAAAGGATAAACTTTTTGATGAGTTGATAATTTCAATAATACCTATTTTGGTTGGCGATGGAGTAAAACTCTTTAAGGATAACCGACCAGAACAGGAACTTGAACTTGTTTCAACTAAAAAATTCGATAGCGGACTTGTTCAGTTGCACTATAGGATAAAGAAAGAATAAAAAATATTATTTAATGATGGAATACAGGAATTAACAAGTTTTGATGATTATGAAAAAGAGAATTTTGATATTTGGTGCAGGTGTAATTGGTTCAACTTATGGTGGATTGTTAGCAAAATCAGGTCATAGCGTTACGTTTTATGCTAGGAATAAGCGGCTTATTGAACTTAGAGAGAAAGGATTGCTACTTCAACGAAATAATCAAAGTGTACCTGAAAGTATAGCGGTTGAAACCATATCAAAAATAAATGAAGAGCCATACGATTATGTAATTGTTGCTCTGCGTAAAGAGCAAGTGAACGAAGCATTGCAAGAATTGACTGGTATTAATTCCCAAAATTTTGTATTCATGGTTAACAATCCATTGGGTTACGCCGACTGGATTAAAGTTCTTGGTAATGATAGGGTTATTCCTGCGTTTCCTGGTTCTGTTGGAAAAATTGAAAATGGCGTTGTGTGCTATGAAATTGTTAGTAGAATTGTACAGCCAACTACAATTGGTGAATTATCTGGAAAAATCACTGCACGTATTCAGGAGTTAAGAAGAATTCTATCCAAGGCTGGATTTCCAGTTTCCATTTCGTGCAATATGGATGCTTGGCAAAAAACACATATAGCAATGGTTGCGCCAATGGCTGATGTGATTTACTATGATGGAGGAAATAATTATACTGTAGCCAAGAATAGGGCTGCAATTAAGCAAATGAACCTATCCTTAAGGGAAAATTTTGTATTCTTACACAGATCGGGTATAGGCGTAGAACCATTTAAACTTAATTTTTTCAGACTTTCACCTTTATGGTTACTTAATTTCCTGATGAAATATCTGTTTAACACAAAATGGGCCGAAACAGTTATTTGCAATCATGCCTTAAATGCTAGACAGGAAATGAAGGTTGTGAGTAATGAATTTTTAGAAATAGCCAAATCGAAAGGGTTTAAACTTAAAGAGTTTGAGAAACTTGTTGAATCCATATAGAGTATTGTTGCTTGCATATTTTTTAAATTTATTAATGATTATATCAGAATGAAGGTGCTGACATTTATGACTATATTGATAGTCTTTAATACGTTTTTAGGTTATTCCCAATACCCTAATATCCTTAAGTTTGTGCCTAAAGGCTATTCAATACTAGAACTTAAAAAGGGAGACTTAAACCTTGACTCCATCGAGGATGCCGTTTTAGTTCTAAATAAAAACGGGGAGGATAGCACTTCAACTATTGAAGATCCTGTGAAAAGGAATCTTTTAATTCTTATTGGACAGCCCGATAATACCTATATGATCACCTCTCAGAATGAGAATGCTGTTTACTGCTATGGCTTCGATGCTAATTTTAAAGATGCATTTGTAGGCATAACAATAGAAAAAGGGCGTTTTATTATTGAACATTATGGCGGATTTGCAAAAAGATGGGCAAGAACAACAACATTTGAGTACAAACCTTTAGCAAATACTTGGCTTTTAATTGCAGACGAATACTCTGTAATGGATGCAACAGATCAAGATGAACCTAACAGAGTAATAAGCGAGAGGCGACTGACTAACGAAAACTTCGGGGAGATACCTTTTGGCAAGTTTAATATTTATGAAGAATTGAAATAGAGTTTCAATTCTTCTTATCCTTGTAACCGTGGATTTGTAATCCACGGTTTTATCGGACTTTATATTATTGTCTGATAGGAGCATAAATAGTATTGCAAAATATTTTTTATCGAAAATCTCGACCCTCTGGAAGTGAAAAAAATACTCAAGGAATACGGTAATGTAAGATTTACAGAGATTTATGAGGGGTTTCCAAAAGTTTTATTACCTTAGTATTTATTTTCCTACATCAGATAAATGTATGGAAAGTAGTTTTCCAATCATTCTTATTACTAAATCTTTTGAATTATTTTAACTTTATTAATCTAAAATAACTACAATATGCTAAATCAAATGAAAACAAAAATTAATCTTTTTAATCTTATTATTTTAGTGTTACTTATGATTAGTCTTTTTAACAGTTGTAAAAAGGATAGCGATGAAATTTTGCAAGGAACTGTTACCGATATTGACGGTAACTTATATAAAACTATTAAAATTGGAGATCAA
>CAZTVY010000084.1:0-9718 GCA_964617235.1 uncultured Rikenellaceae bacterium
TTCCAAGCAGATGCTTCCCATTTATGACAAGCCAATGATATATTATCCCATTTCAGTTCTAATGTTAGCTGGTATTAGGGATATCCTAATAATATCTACACCAGAGGACTTACCCCATTTTAGGAGGTTACTTGGTGATGGTTCCGATTTTGGTGTATTTTTTTCCTATGCAGAGCAACCAAGACCTGAAGGACTGGCACAAGCATTCATTATTGGTGAGAAATTTATTGGCTCAGATGATGTTTGTATGGTTTTGGGCGATAATATTTTTTATGGACAAGGCTTTTCCGAACTTTTAAAAAGAGCAAGGAATAATGTTGAGGTTAATAAAAAAGCCACTGTTTTTGGTTATTATGTCAATGATCCCGAACGGTATGGTGTTGCAGAGTTTGATTCAACTGGTAAGGTAATTTCAATTGAGGAAAAACCAAAGCAACCAAAATCGAACTATGCTGTAGTTGGATTATACTTTTATACAAATGATGTGGTTAAAATAGCCAAAACAATTAAACCATCTGCTCGAGGAGAACTGGAAATTACTACTGTAAATCAGGAGTACCTTAATGATGATAGGCTAAGCGTAGAACTGATGGGGCGGGGTTTTGCTTGGCTTGATACCGGTACACATGATTCTTTGACCGAAGCAAGCAACTTTGTAGAAACTATTGAGCATAGACAAGGACTTAAGGTGGCTTGCTTGGAGGAAATTGGTTTTGAAAAAGGATGGCTAACTAAAGAAAAAATGCTTGAGGTTGCTAAGCCTATGGAGAAAAATCAATATGGACAGTATTTAATCAAATTAGCAAATACAAAATAATGAAAAGCATACTTATTACTGGTGGTGCAGGTTTTATAGGGTCTCACGTTGTGAGACTTTTTGTGAAAAAATACCCCAACTATAAAATTCTAAATCTTGATAAATTAACCTATGCAGGTAATTTAGAAAATTTGAATGATATTGAAAATGCTCCAAATTATAAGTTTATAAAGGCTGATATTTGTGATTATACTCATCTATTAAAATTTTTTTCAGAAAATAGTATTGATGGAGTAATTCACTTAGCCGCAGAATCGCATGTCGACCGCTCAATAACAGATCCCTTTGCGTTTGCACAAACCAATGTAATGGGAACCTTGGCATTGCTTCAGGCTGCAAAGGAAAGTTGGAAGGGTAATATGGATGGCAAATTGTTCTACCATGTATCTACTGACGAAGTTTATGGATCGTTGGAAAATGAAGGTTTCTTTTATGAAACAACACCCTATAGTCCGCAGTCGCCCTATTCTGCGTCAAAAGCAAGTAGCGATCACTTTGTAAGAGCCTATGGTAATACTTTTAAACTGCCGTATGTCATTACAAATTGTTCAAACAATTATGGCCCCAATCAATTTCCAGAGAAGTTGATACCTCTTTTTATAAATAATATTAGAAACAATAAACCTCTTCCTGTTTATGGAAAGGGGGAAAATGTTAGGGATTGGCTTTATGTGATAGATCATGCCAAAGCAATCGATATAGTCTTTCACAATGGCAAAATTGGTGAAACATACAACATTGGTGGATTTAACGAATGGAAGAACATTGACCTAATAAAAGTGATTTGTAAAGTGATGGATAAGAAGTTAGGGAGAGCAATGGGTACTTCTGAAAAATTAATTACATACGTTACAGATAGGGCTGGTCATGATTTAAGGTATGCTATTGATGCCACTAAAATAATGAATGAACTAGGATGGAAGCCTTCGCTCCAGTTTGAAGAGGGAATAGAGTTAACCATTGATTGGTATATTCAGAATGAAGAGTGGTTAAACCATGTTACAAGCGGCGATTATCAAAACTACTACTCGGAGATGTATAGAAATAGGTAGGTTGAAACACTTTGAAAACATATTTATTTATGTTTAATTCATCAATAAACCTTATTCTATTTTTATTGAGTACATTAGTTATTTCCTTTGTGCTTACTTGGCTTGTTCGAAAAATTGCTATTCGAAAATCAATTATCGATTTGCCAAACGAGCGAAGCTCGCACTCTGTTCCCACACCTCGAGGGGGAGGTATTGCTATTGCAATAACTTGGTTTTTGGGAATTACTTTTTTATTTTTTGAGGGAGAAATTAGTTTAGAGTTATTTCTTGCCCTTCTTTGTGGATTACCTATTGCGTTTATAGGCTTTGTTGATGATTTAATATCTATTTCACCTAAAGTAAGGTTTACTATTCAACTAGTATCTTCAATCTCAGTATTAATAATTTTCAAAGGGATAAATAATATTAATTTGGGATTTAGCGTTATTGAAGTACCCTGTTTTTTAAGCGTAATGGCAATTCTGGGGATAATCTGGTTTACCAATCTTTTCAATTTTCTTGATGGTATAGATGGGTATTTGGGTGCAGAAGTTTTTTTTATTGGAATTGTGGCTATGTTGTTTTTTGGTAATATTCCTTTATTAATGCTATCGGCTATAGTTCTGGGTTTTCTAATATGGAACTGGCAACCTGCTAAAATATTTATGGGAGATGTTGGTAGCACGCTAATTGGATTCACCATTGGAGTATTTATAGCTTACTCACAAAAAAGTAGCGAGACATCAATTTTTATATGGTTGATACTAACTTCATTATTTTGGTTTGATGCCACTTTAACACTTTATCGGCGCTGGCGAAATGGTGAGCCATTGCTAATGCCCCATAAAAAGCATGCAAACCAACGTTTGGTTCAGGCTGGTTATAGTCATCAGAGAGTAGTGTTTTATGCTCAAATTTTGAATATATCGTTAATACTGTTTATTTGGTTAGCATTTTCTTTTTCCGAAATATCGGGCTTATTGCTTCTTCTAAATATTGTATATTTTTATATTATTGTTAAATTAATAGATAGGAAATTTCCATTTGCCGTTACAAAATCCCTCGATAATGCATAAAATTCTTGTTACAGGAGGTGCTGGATATATTGGTTCACATACGGTTGTGGAGTTGATGAATTCAGGATTTAATGTTGTTATTGTAGATAATTTTTCCAACTCTAATTCAAGATCAATTGATGGTATTGAACGCATTGTTGGTTATAGCCCAACATTGGTTGAGGCAGATTGTTCAGATTACACTCAAATGCTGGAACTGTTCAAAAAGCATAATGATATTGAAGGGATTGTCCATTTTGCAGCGTTAAAGGCTGTAGGCGAAAGCGTTGAAAAACCACTTTCTTATTATAAAAACAATATACTCTCTATTATAAATTTATTGTCATTGTTAAGGGAGTTTGGTGGTAAGCATTTTGTGTTTTCAAGTTCATGTATGGTTTATGGTCAACCCGATATCTTACCTGTTACTGAGTTGACACCACTTAAGCCTGCTTTATCTCCCTATGGTAATACGAAAAAGATCGGAGAGGATATTATTAAGGATGCAGTGTTAGCAAACACCAATATTTCAGCAATAGCTTTGCGGTATTTTAATCCGATTGGAGCACATCCTTCTACGGAGATAGGTGAGTTACCTCTAGGTAAGCCCGATAACTTAATACCATTTATAACACAAACTGCTGCTGGCATACGTCCAAAACTTCAGATATTTGGTGATGATTACAACTCGATCGATGGAACAGCCATTCGTGATTATTTCCACGTGATGGATTTAGCCAAAGCGCATGTTTTAGCACTAGATAGACTTTTTAAGGGTTCTAACAAAAGTAACTTCGAAGTTTTCAATGTTGGTGCGGGAAAAGGCGTAACAGTGCTGGAGATTGTTAAGGCGTTCGAGAGAGTTTCGGGAGTGAAGTTAAACTACGAGATTGTTGGACGTAGAGCAGGAGACCCTGATAAGGTTTGGGCTGACACTTCATTGGCTGAAAGTGAATTGGGTTGGAAAGTTAAAAGTACCCTGGAAGATGCTTTATTAACCGCTTGGAACTGGGAAAAGAAGGTTCGAGGGATTTAATCCGTGATTTTATAAGAGATCCCGTCATGCTGAACTTGTTCAGCATCCCTCTGAATAAAGGAAGACCCTGAAACAAGTTCAGGGAGACAGGTTATCATTGAACAACTTAAGAGGAGCATCCGCTCCTTTTGTCGTTTATGTTTATCAGCATCAAAATAAATCCTAATGAATCGGTTGAAATAGGGTAATTTTGACGGCCAATATTTTGGCAAATTTGTTTAATAACTTAAATCATTTAAAATGAACAAAAAGTATTTAGTTAATGAGCAGTTCGGCTATTTCAGAAAATGGTCGAACAAGAATTACAGCGTTTTTAGCAGTATTAAAAAGGTTGTGCTAATTGGTGTTTTGCCTTTAACCTACAATCTTTTGGCTATGCCAATGGCTACGTTCGGACAGAGTGACACTGTGTCGATAAGTAAAAATGTGGACATCAATGAGGTTGTAATAAACGCTAACCGCAAAGCGTCTACCTACTCAGAGCTTACTAGGGTAGTAAGAGTTGTATCGCGCGATGAGTTGGGGACGCAGCAGGCCACATCGTTACAGGAGATACTGGAACGTGTGGCATCGGTTGATATCAGGCAGCGCGGAGGCCACGGTGTTCAGGCCGATATTAATTTCCGCGGAGGTACTTTCGACCAAACATTAGTTCTTTTAAATGGAGTAAACATCAGTGACCCGCAAACAGGGCACCACAGTATGAATATTCCAATCAGCATTGAGTCAATTCAACGAATTGAAATTCTTCAAGGTCCAGGAGCTCGCGAGTTCGGCCAAGGTGCATTTGCAGGAGCAATCAACATTATCACTGAGCCCGAAAATCAAAACAATATTCAGCAATCTACTTTTGCTGGCAATTATGGTCTATTTAAAACCAGCCTCAGTAGCAATTTTGGAACAAAGCAGTTCCGAACATTCATTGCAACCTCATACGATAAATCCGATGGGTATATTCAGAATACCGACTTTGCAAGTACCAATATTTACCTACACTCAACTTTAAAGTCTAGGGTAGGCCAATTCTCTTTATTTTCGGGTTATCAGGACAAAGGGTTTGGCTCCAATAGTTTTTACACGGCCAAGTATCCTAATCAGTACGAGGCTACTAAATCGTTACTTGGCGGTTTAAAATATCAAAAGGAGATAAACCAGATTAATATTGGATTTGATGCTTACTACAGAACACACCTTGATAGATTTGAACTATTTAGGGATAATCCTGCCGTATGGTACACCGGCCATAATTATCACAAAACTGATGTTTATGGTGTAAAACCAACATTCCAGTTTGCTAATAAGGATAGCAAAACGGTGCTTGGTGTAGAGCTGCGAAGGGAAGAAATTTTAAGCAATAAACTTGGCGATTCGCTTGTTAATCCAATAGCGGTTTGGGGTGAGGATAGCATATTCTACTACAAAGGTGGAAGTCGAAATATGCTAAACGCTTTTTTGTCGGAAACTCTTTATTTGGGAGATTTTATTGTTGCAGGGGGCATTCAGTATTCTTATAATAATAAGTTTAATAGTATTTGGACTTGGGGAGGTGATATTTCATACTTGCTTAACCAAAATCTCAGGTTCTTTTCATCTGTTAATAGGACATTCCGTACTCCAACTTATACCGATTTATACTATGAGGGAGCAACCAATATAGGCAATCCAAATCTAAATCCGGAGTTTGCTACAACCTATGAGTTTGGAACAAAGTATAATAGTAAATTAATTTCTGCTCAGATAGCAGCATTTTACCGGAAAGGTGAAGATATTATCGACTGGGTAAAAGGCGCAACAGATACTAAATGGCGTACAGTTAACTATACCGATTTGAGCACTTATGGTGCTGATTTCTCGGCTCGTTTTAACCTTGAGGAATTTACCCCTTTGGTTAAAGCTATATCTATAAACTATTCTTATGTGACTTCCGATACTGTTGGAGGAGATTTGGATTCCTACTATGTTTTAGATTTCCTAAAGCATAATCTCTCAGTAAACTCTAGCCATAAAGTTACCAATATGTTTAGTTTTAGCTGGAGTGCGAGGTATCAGGATAGGAATGGACAGTACTCCAATGCATCAAGCATAAAGGTTGATTATCCATCGTTCTGGTTATTTGATGCAAGGTTAACTTTTGAGCGGAATATGGTTAAAATTTTTGTTGATGCATCGAATATTTTCGATAAAAAATACGTTGATATTGCCAATGCTCAGCAACCTGGCAGATGGCTGGGAGCAGGATTGGTTTTAAAAATTGACTTGTAGGAAAACATTTTCATATTTTGATAAAAATCAGTTTTGACAGAACTAAACATTTTATTTACTTTGTAGTTGATAGTATAAACCCAAAAACGTTTAAAAAAATGAAGAAAATTAGTGTTTTAATGATGAGCATCGTATTAGTTGGTGCTGTTGCTTTAACTTCTTGTGGTTCTAAAGAAACTAAGGCTGAAGCTACAACAGAATGCTGTGAGAAGAAAGATTCATCTGCTTGCTGCGAAAAGAAAGATAGCACAGCTTGTACAGAGAAAAAAGATAGCTGCAATAAACCTTGCGAAGGACACAATGCAGATAGCACTAAAAAATGTGCTGAGCACAAAAACTAATAATTAGTGTTTTTAAAAATAAAAAGCTAACCTAAATGGTTAGCTTTTTTAGTTTTTAGCATTTGACTATCGAATAAAATTCATAATAAACCCAGTTACCACTTTGCCCGATTCGTAGTTAAGTTCGGAACCCCTTAAACTATGAGGGATTGAGAAGATGACAATAGTAACAATTGATGCTATTACTGTAGCCCAAGGTCTATCTTTTTTCCAGTTCATCGCTACAGCAAACATCCACGCTACAAATGCAATAAGAGTTTTGTTGTCGGTTAGGTCGTGGCCTAATGGGAAACCTGTCCAGGCTTGACCAAAAGCATTGTACTGTACAATTGGGCCAAGAATAAAGCCCCCTACAAACATCATTGCTATAGCAATTAAACCGTAGGTTTTGAATGATTTCACCTTGAATGCTGCTGTTAGTCCTGCGATATTTGAGAGCATCATTGCAAAAAACATAATGAAGATGTGAGGAATTAAAGCCCACGCAGGTACGGGGTCTTTGAAGCGGATTATTATTGGTTCTTCTTTGAAAAGAGGGATGTTCTGGGTTTCGGTACTTATCTCTATATAGTACTCCAACTTTCCCGCAGCAGGCATTTTAGGCAAAAGTGCTTCAAATTTACCGTTATCGGACTTTATAAATTGCACTTGGGTAAAATCATCGTTGGTGGGGTAACGTCTAAAGTTTAGCGTTGCATTTGCAGTATCGGGCAATACTAGCCATACAATACAATCCATTGTACTCTCTCCGCTACGTGGCAATTTAGCCTTATAGGTTGAGTCTTCAATTTTGTACTCTACACGTTTTGGGTGGGTTGGACCTGTTAAACGCTGAAAAACAGCTGCAGAAAGTGTTATTATAACAGCAAAAATCCAAAGTAAAACTCGTTTTAACATAGATGTTTAGTTAAAAGTTGGGAAATATAATAATTGAAATAAACCTAATCACTCAATTTCTCAATAACCTATTCACTCAATTACCAGGTAGCTATAGATTAACCGTCAAGGTTACTTTCTCGTTATTTCTTACAACAACAACCGTGGCTGTGGTATCGGGCTTTAATTCCGATAATCTTTCCATGTAGTCGTTAATGTTGGTTACGGGCTTGCCGTTTATTGAGACAATTACATCGCCATTCTTCATTCCAGCCTTAGCCGCAGGCTTATCATCGGTAACCCCAATAGCTTTTAACCCATTGGTTGATGAGCCGCTAACATCAGGGATGATACCCAGGGTAACCTTTAACTTACCATTATTGCGCGAAGGCATCATCCTGCTTCCAGACTTGGTGAATGTTAGCGAACTATCCATATTGGCAAGTTTGTGTGCCAATCGGTAGGTGTAATCGGTTACTTTTTGCATACCCTCGGCGTTGATTTTATCAATATCGTCGAACGGCGTATGGTAATCTAAATGAATTCCAGTGGTGATGAAAAACACAGGAATATTCTTGGCGTAGAACGATGCGTGGTCCGATGGACCAAATCCGCTTGGAGTAAGTCCCAACTTAAAAGTACTATCAGCGTTGAGTTCATTAAGAATCTGCTCCGATTGAACCGAGGTTTTTGTACCGCTTATCTCCAGTTTGTTCTCAACTAATCGTCCAACCATATCAAGGTTAATCATCGCCTTAATGTTTGAAACGGGAATTATGTCGGACTCCACAAAGCGCTGCGAGCCGACTAGCCCCATTTCCTCTGCTCCAAATGCTATGAAAACAATACTGCGCTTGATATTTTTGCGTTCTGAGGCAAACTTCTGAGCAATTTCAAGTATTGCTGATATACCCGAGGCATTATCATCGGCACCGTTATGAACGGCAACAGTATCAGGCATTCTGCTATTTGCATTCTTTCCACCTAATCCCAAATGGTCGTAATGACCACCAATCACAATGTACTCATCGGATAGTTCAGGGTCAGTTCCACGGAGCATTGCAACAACATTCTGTGTATTTAACTCCTCGAACGATTTGCCAACCTTTCCGCAAATAGTTACGGGGAGTTTCTGGTAGATATTTTGGTTTCCTGATTTTATATGTTGTTTAATTGAAGGAATATCACCCAGATTCTTAAGAAGATTTTCCGAAGATTTTTTGTTTAAGATAAAAATAGGCATCCCATAATCCTTCGCATTATTCTCCAACGAAATGGTATTGTTCTTGTCATCATCATTTAAAATAATGATACCAGCGGCGCTTTGTTCCTTGGCAATATCAATTTTTCGAAAATCGAAAAGTTCCATTTCATTTTCATTCTTTGAGGTGTCCTCGTTTTTAAAGAAAACAGCCCACTTTCGCTTTACATCCACATTATCATAGTTGGCTTTATTGCCGTATCCAACAAAAATGGCATTTGCACATAGCGAATCGCTTCCCCTAGAGGGCAATGTGGTGTAATCGATACCGTAGGTTAAACGTTTTCCGTCTATCATCAGGTGAGTATTCTCGAAACGCTTTTGCGAAGGTTTTTCGATAGTGAAAAACTGGTACCCCTTATTACCAATCAGCTTAAGGTTGTAGGTGTTAAACTGGTCCTTAATGTATTTTGCCGCAATTTTGTCGTAAGTTGTTCCAGGGTATCGACCTTGAAGGCTATCGGAGGCCAAAATACTAAGGTGATATAGGAGTTCGTTAGAGGTAATCTCTTTACTGGACGGTAGTTGCTGTGAATATGTTGATAACGAAACTATTATCGATAGTAGGAGTGATGCGAGTTTCTTCATTATAAAATTGTTTTGTCTGTCTATTAACAATTAAACATCAAATATAGCTATTTATGGCAAGCTTTTTTTTTATATCATTGCTAACAATTTTGGTACCGTTTTTTTGATTATTTATAACAGTTTAGTTTAAAGTAATGGCTGAAAAAAAATTCTCGGAGCGCAAATTAATCCTCTTTACAGTTGGACTATTGATTGTTGCAGGCCTTATTAGGTTGGTTAACTACAAGGTTGGTTTGGTGTTTTTCTATCTATCATTTATACCATTTGTATGGCATAGGGTACGGTTCTACTTAAGAAATAAAACCAACCTGAGCAGTGTAGATAAATACCGAAAAATTACCCTGATAGTCATGCTTGCAACCATTGTGATGAATATTATTGGCTTGCAGGATATTGAGTTTTTCCTTCTTTTCATACTGGCTATTGATTACTTGATTATTGTGAATAGCAA
>CAZTVY010000085.1:0-9704 GCA_964617235.1 uncultured Rikenellaceae bacterium
GTATAAGAACTACCGTTGCTGCAGCGGACAGGGCAACCCGGAATATATGAGACCTGTTGCGTTGTCTCATTTTTTGCAAAAATCTATCCTGATGACCTTCCAACAAAATCTCATCGTTGAATAGACTTCTGTTGTTCTTAATATATTCGTTAAACCTTTCCATAATTGAAAGTTTTATTGCTTTGCTTTAGTAACTCTATTAACTTTTGCCTTGCTCTTGTGAACTGCGAACGAACACTCGATTGCGCAATTCCGAGCAGCTCTGCAATTTCTTCGTACTCATAACCTTCAACCAAATGAAGGTTTAGCACTATGCGGTATCCTTCGGGTAACTCATTCATGGCCACTTTAATGTCCTCAACGGACTCTGGCACAAAATCGTCAACACCATCCTGAACATCCGCAACACCTTTCACATCGTCAATTGAAGTTAATTGCAACTTCTTTTTCTTTAGGTAATCGATGCAGGTATTAACAACAATCCGTTTTAACCAAGCCCCGAATGCAACCTCGTTGCGAAAAGTGTGAAGTTTATCAAATGCTTTAAAGAACGCTTCTTGCATGGCATCTTCTGCCTCCATCCTATCGGGTAAAATTCGGCAGCTCACATTGTACATCGCCCTTGAGTATAAATTATACAACTCGAACTGGGCTTTGCTGTCGCCTCGCCGGCATAGCTCAATAAGCTCCGAATGAATATTCATCTCCCGATCAGGTTTTTTCATTGCTTTCTATTTTATAGACTCTTTCGAAAACAAGTTTGCTGCATTGACCCTGTAAATTTCTGAAAAAAAGTGGTGGAATCCTAATGATTAGGCAATTTGACAATTTGGTAATGTGACAATGAGGCAATGGGAGAATAGGGTAATAAGTTATTAAGAGAAATGGAAGATTGGAGTTATACTCCATTACTCCAACACTCCATCAATTCTGAGAGTTGTTTAAATCTGTAAAATTTGTGTCATTAGTGTTCCATAAAAAAAGTGCCCCCAAAACGAGGACACTTCTAAGTTCTTATTCCGATACACCGTTATTTTGATTTATCAGGATTTTGAGGTATTGCAGGTAGCGGTTTATAGTCTTTAAGTTTTTCTTTTACAACCTCTATCGCCTTGTTTAACTGGTCGTCAATACCAATATACTCGCGGTAAGGGTCGTTATCGAGGTAAATATCGGGATCAACACCATAGCCTTCAATAATCCAATCGCTGGATTCGCTGCTGTAACTGGCAAACTCAGGTTTACGTAGGTCGCCACCATCAACAAAAGGTAATGAGCCCGAAATACCCACAACTCCACCCCAAGAGCGGGTTCCAATGGTAATTCCAATTCCCAAACGCTTAAATCCGTATGGGAATAAATCGCCATCCGATGCTGAGTAACGGTCCAAAAGTAAAACCTTAGGGCCATAGTGGGTTTGTACAGGAATTGTAGATGAGTGAGCAATTCCACGGCGAGCATTCAAGCGGTAAACCTCGCGGTTTAGGCGCTCCAGAATCATTGGCGATACGTTACCACCGCCATTGCCACGGTCGTCAATAATCAATCCCTTTTTGGTTAACTGAGGATAGAAGTACTTTACAAACTCGTTCAAGCCCTCAACGCCCATATCGGGGATATGAATATAACCTACCTCACCATTGGTAGCCTCAGTTACTTTTTGGATATTCTTTTGAACCCAATCGTAGTAGTAAAGGCTGGCCTCATCAGCAATTGGGGTAACAAGCACCTTGCGGCTTCCGGCCATATCGGGCTTACTATTCACAACCAACTCAACAGTTTTATTGGCTTTGCCAACCAAGGTAGAGTATATATCGCTTATATTCTGTAGATTTTGACCATCAACTGCTAAAATAAAATCGCCAGGCTTAACATTCACACCAACTTCCTGCAAAGGTGAGCGGGTTGACATATCCCAATTCTTTCCCTCAATTATTCTATCAACCTTGTAATAGCCACTGGTGTGCTTACTGATTTTTGCACCCAACAATCCAACTTTAATTCTGTCTGGCTCTGGTTTTTCACCACTATTCACGTAAGCATGTCCAACGCTTAACTCACCAATCAACTCACCAATTATATAGGTTAAGTCGTTTCGATGATTCACATAGGGCAATAGCGCTGCATACTTATCGTGCATTGCTTTCCAATTTACACCATGCATATTTTCAACGTAGAAGAAATCGCGCATTTGGCGCCAGCTCTCATCATAAATTTGTTTCCACTCCTTGCGGTAATCAACCAAAACATTCATACCACTCAAATCGATGGTCTTATCTAATTTTACTGAAGAATTTGGTAAATCAATAACGCTATAGCTATCCCGTTTAGCCACAAGCATTTTTTTACCATTTGGAGATATGCTAAACCCTAACGACTCGCCAAGTTCAACCTCCGATTTCTTTTTCAAATCGTACATTTTTGCAGAGCCACCTCTACGACTAGCACCAGCATTAAAATAGTTGTAATAAACCTTTCCATCAATACAGTATAAATTTCCATAATTAGCTGCGTCAACTGGCAAGGCAATAATCCTAGAAAGGATATTGTCGAAATCAACCTTTACAACTACAGCAGGTGAAGCATCCTTTTTAGGTTCTTCCTTTGCCTTTGTATCCTTCTTGGCATTGTCCTGTTTTTCAGAAGTTGTTTTTTGGGCAATCGCAACCTCGTTATTTTCAAGTACAAATGGCGAAGGGGTATCTTTCGATAGTAAAATCATATAGATTTTGCTCATACTCGTGTAAGCATGATTCCACTCGGTTTCGCTGTAAATTGGGTTGAAATCCCTATCGGAAACAAACAGTAAATACTTTCCATCATTGGAGAAATTGGGCTGAAAAGATTCGTACCAATTATCGGTTACAGGGGTTTTTGTCGCATTATCTAAATTGTAAAGGTAGATGATGCTAAAGCGGTTAACATCTTGAGTTGAGTAGGTTATCCACTTACTATCGGGCGACCAGTTGAAACTGAATATCTGACCAAATTCACCTTTATCAACCTGTGTAATCTTCTTTGTATCAATATCAACATACATCAGCCTATTTAGCCTATCGTTGAATAGAATTTTCTTGCTATCAGGCGACCAATCTAGGCCAAATATGTAATTATTTATACCATTTGTAATCTGAATAGGACTTGCAGAGCCATCCTGTGATTGAATGTAAATTTCGTACTCACCAGATTTATCGGACAAATAGGCAATATACTTTCCATCGGGCGACCACTGCGCCTCCCTATCATGAGCATCGGAACTTTGGGTTAAGTTACGGGTGATACCTTTTTCGGCTGGGACTGAATAAACATCGCCTCTTGCAGAAAAAACAACCCTTTCGCCGTTTGGCGATAAACTTGCCGATGCAATGCTCTTGCTGGCATCCTTATACTCCGAACGAGAATACTCAAAATCATCGTAAATCGTAACGGGTATTTTGGTTGATGTTTTTGAAGTAGCATCGAAACGGTATAAGTGACCTCCATTCTCAAATACAATAGAATTTCCAGAATGAGATGGGAACTTTATATCGTACTCGGTAAAGTTGGTTACTTTTTGAGTTGTTCCGGTTTTGACATTGTAGGAGAATAGGTTCATTGTTCTATCCCTATCCGATGCAAAGAAAATCTCATCACCAATCCACATAGGGAATAAGTCCTGAGACACATTGCTAGTAATATTTTTTACCTCTTTGGAATCGAAATCGAAAATGTAAACATCATCGGCCATGCCGCCTTTGTAATATTTCCAAGTACGGAATTCGCGGAAAACTCTATTAAATGCTAACTTTTTGCCATCGGCAGAGAATGAGCAAAAACCTCCACCCGAAAGAGGAACCTCCTCGGACATTCCACCGTCAACAGAAACCTTAAAAAGTGCACCAACAAAATCGTTGAAGGTTTGCTTGCGAGAGCGGTAAATTATGCTTTTTCCATCGGGAGTCCAAGTCATCACAATATTGTTTGGACCCATACGGTCCGATACATCATCGCGATTCAGAGTAGCAGTATGTGTAAGACGCTTAGGCACACCGCCTTCGGATGGAATTGAGAAAACCTCAGTATTTCCATCGTACTGACCAGTAAATGCTATAGTCTTGCCATCAGGCGAGAATTTTGCAAACATCTCGTAACCTAAATGATTAGTAAGTTTACGAGCCACACCTCCCTGTAAAGGAACTGTATAAAGGTCGCCGGCATAGGTAAATACAACCTGATTCCCAGATATTGCAGGGAACCTCATTAATCTTGCTTCCTGAGCATTAACGTTTGCCATCAAAAAACAGCAAACGGCAAAAACTACAAGTGCTAATTTTTTCATAGAGATTATTGTTGGTTAGAAAATTATTAAAGTGACTAAAGTTAACCTTTTTTTGATGCAGGAGGAAAGAAAAAGTTTAATGAAAAGGGCAATGAGATATTGAGAGAATAAGGTAATAAGTTACTAAGAAATAAGGAGTGATGGAAGATTAGACTTATACTCCATTACTCCAACACTCCATCAATATCTGCAAACTGTCAAAATCTGTCAAATCTGTGTTATCTGTGTTCCATATATATTCCTAACTCACAAAAAACACCTCTTTTTTTTGATGTTTGTCAACATTCTGTTGGTTAAAACCCTCAAAAATCATAGGTTATGAAATATTTCGGAATTATTTTTGTTATCCAATATTTATTGAAATTTATGTTTATGAGGAGGTTTAGCTCGGTTTTACTAGTATTTGCGTTGATTACCAATACATCAATTGCTAGCAAAAGGAACTTTGTTACAGCAAAACAGGACACACTTTCCCAATCAAATTGGGTTGATTCTGTTATGAGCAAACTTACGCTCCGTGAACGTATTGGTCAACTTTTTATGGTTGCGGCTTACTCCAACCGTGACGACAAGCACATTCAAGAAATTGCCGATTTAGTTAGAAATCAGAAAATTGGCGGATTAATATTCTTTCAGGGAGGACCTGTAAGGCAAGCCAATCAAACCAACTATTACCAATCGCTTGCAAAAGTTCCTTTGATAATATCGATGGATGCTGAGTGGGGTCCAGGAATGCGATTAGACAGCACTTTCTCCTACCCTCGTCAAATGATGCTTGGAGCAACTTCTGACTCGCTGTTGGTTTACGAAATGGGATGCGATATTGCCCGTCAGCTTAAACGCCTTGGCGTTCACATAAACTTTGCCCCAGTTGTCGATATAAATAGTAATCCACAAAACCCAGTTATCAATACTCGTTCTTTTGGCGAGAATAAGGAAAGAGTGGTTAAGTTCGGATTAGCCTACATGGCAGGCTTACAGAATAACGGCATTATTGCCTGCGCTAAGCACTTTCCGGGTCACGGCGATACGTATGAAGATTCGCACATAGCATTGCCCACTGTTTCTCATACCATGGAACGTTTAGATTCCATTGAGAAATATCCATTTAAGCAATTAATAAATGGTGGAATTAATAGCATTATGGTTGCACATCTCAGAGTTCCCAGCTTAGAGCCAGATTCACTTAAACCTGCAAGCATTTCTGCCAATATCATTAAAAAAAACTTGATAAACGACCTTGGATTTAAAGGTTTAATTTTTACCGATGCCCTTAACATGAAAGGGATTGCCGATTATTACACCCCTGTAGACATTAATACCTTAGCCCTTAAAGCGGGTAACGACATATTACTATTCCCTTCAAAAGTAAAGGAATCGATTGATAAAATTGAAGCCCTTGTGAAAAGCGGCGAAATAACTGAGGCTGAAATCAACGAAAAATGCCGAAAAGTATTGGAAGCAAAATACTATGTAGGTCTAAACAACTATAAGCCCATTGCATTAACAAATCTATATGAGGATTTGAATAGGGAATCATCTAAAGTTTTACGCAGAAAAATAATCACCAACTCATTAACAGTTGTTTCCAACAATGGCATTTTGCCATTAAAAGGACTGGACACACTGAAAATTGCATATATAGAGATTGGTAGCAACAAAGGCGATGCTTTTAGAGAACAAATGGAACTATACTCCTCCATATCCACATTTAGCATAAACCCTGAATCTACAGTGGCAGAATACGATTCACTGCTCGAAGCACTTGAGCCATATAACCTTGTTATTGCAGGATATCACGCTGCCGACATTCGATTTAGCAAAAACTACGGCATAACTAATCAAGCAGCAAATTTCCTTTTCGATTTAGCGTTTCGGAAAAAAGTAATCTTATCCTACTTCGGTTCACCTTACTCACTTTCAAAATTTTTCAACCCTTATTCCTTTGCATCAATAGTAATAACCTACGATAATTCCACCGATAGCCAAAACTTAGCGGCACAGCTTATTTTTGGCGGCATTGGCGCAAAAGGTAAACTTCCTGTTTCCATATTTAACTCTTACGTTGCAGGGCTTGGAGATGAAACGCAAGGAAAATTAAGGCTCTCCTATTCCCTTCCTGAGGAAATTGGGGCAAATTATACATTTTTACAAAAAATAGACTCAATAGCCCTCGATGCTATTCAGCAAGGAGTAACACCCGGAATGCAAATTCTGGCTGCAAAAGATGGTGTAGTTTTCTACCACAAAAGTTTTGGAAAACCCACATACGACTCCCAGGAAAACGTTGATGTGCGAATGCTTTACGATATTGCTTCAATCACAAAAATATCTGCTACCGTTCCACTTGTAATGAAACTATATGATAGTCAAAGAATAAGCCTTAATTCAACACTAGGCAACTATATCAATCTGTCAGACTATAAGGATAAATCGGCACTAAGCCTGAACGATATTTTACTTCATCAATCGGGACTCCAACCTTGGATTCCGTTCTACCTTAAAACACTCGCCACCCTTGTTCCCAACACTCCTGTTTCAATGGAAACAATAAGTGCAGAGTATCCATTCAAGGTTTCGGAACGCACTTTCCTTCATAAATATGTTGGTGCAAACCCTATCTGTTACAGTTTAAAAAAATCTGAGAGGTTTCCGTTGCGTTGCACCGAGAATCTTTTTGCCTGCGAAGGAATGAAAGATACTATTTACAATATTATAAACAAAAGTTCTCTTCAGGAACCCGGTAAATATAAGTATAGTGACTTAGGATTTTTGTACTTGCAACAAGTTGTTGAAAACCTTGATAACAAAGGACTAGATGAGTTATCTTCCAATTATTTCTACAAGAAAATTGGAATGAATTACACACTTTTTCATCCCTACAAAAAATTTGATAAAGATAGGATTATCCCTACCGAGTACGATTTAACATTCCGGAAACAGCTAATTTGGGGCGATGTACACGACCCAGCAGCAGCTATGATGGGCGGAGTTGCTGGTCACGCTGGTGTTTTTTCCAATGCCAACGATATGGCTAAACTTATGCAGATGTTCCTAAATGGCGGAATTTATGGAGGAGAAAGATTCTTTAGTCAAGAAACCGTAAACACATTTATCAATACTCCAAATGGAAATAATGGAAACCGCAGAGCCCTAGGCTTCGATAAACCATCACCCAAAGGACAACCTTCGCCTGCAGGCGAATTGGCGTCGCCGCTTAGTTTTGGACATACAGGATTCACAGGCACAGTAGTTTGGGCTGACCCAGAAAATGGGCTTATTTATGTATTCCTCTCAAATCGCGTTTACCCCGATGCCAACAACACCAAGTTGGCCAATATGAATATTCGCACACAAATTCACGATTTGTTCTATAGAGCAATAGGAAAATGAGACAAATCGACAATTTGACAATTTGACAATTTAAAAATTGATTATTGGATGAATGGCGTATTAGAGTGTTGAATGGTCCAAAAACACCCATTACTCCAATACTCCATCACTCCAAGACTTCATCACACTAAGCATGTCTTTACTGTAAGGTTTCCTTGCATATCTACTACTTTTTTGCTAATTTACGTTGATACAATTTTAGCCTTTCCTTTTTCGCGAAAATATGTTGTTCAGCACTGTTGAAGAACAATTAAATAGATGATTTTTTTTCTGGGTAAACTTGTCATTAGAAAGTACCTTTGCTGCACTTAATTACGAACTTAAACTATATTAATTATGAGCATCTCACATATCGAGCACATCGGCATTGCTGTTAAGAATTTACAGGATGCAATTCCATTTTACGAGAATATTTTGGGTTTAAAATGTTACAACATAGAGGAGGTTAAAGACCAAAAGGTTAAAACCGCATTCTTTATGGTTGGACAAACCAAAATTGAACTTCTTGAGTCGACCGACCCCGAAGGTCCAATTGGAAAATTCATCGAAAAAAAAGGCGAAGGAATTCATCACATTGCATTTGCCGTTAAAGGTATTGAGGAGCAGCTTAAAAATATGGAAGAAAAGGGCGTAACCCTTATCGACAAAGCTCCACGTAAAGGTGCCGAAGGATTGGATATAGCATTCCTTCATCCAAAATCGACCATTGGAGTTTTAACCGAACTCTGCGAGGATAAAAACAAATAATTTCCCATACCCAAACACATATATTATATGAGCACTCAAGGACAAAAAATTAAAGAGTTAATTGAATTACGTGAAAGAGCCAAACTGGGAGGCGGCGAAAAACGCATCGAATCTCAGCACAAAAAAGGTAAATTCACTGCTCGTGAGCGTATTGAGATGCTTCTCGATGAAGGTAGTTTCGAGGAGTTCGATATGTTTGTATCGCACCGTTGCATCGACTTTGGATTGGACAAGGAGACTTATCTATCCGATGGTGTTGTTACAGGTTACGGTACAATCGATGGTCGCTTAGTTTACGTTTTCTCTCAGGATTTTACCGTTTTCGGTGGTTCACTATCCGAGATGTTTGCAGCAAAAATCTGCAAAGTTATGGATATGGCCATGAAAGTTGGTGCTCCTGTAATTGGCATTAACGATAGTGGTGGAGCACGTATTCAGGAAGGTGTTAAGAGTTTGGGTGGTTATGCTGAGATTTTCGAGCGTAACATTCTTGCATCGGGTGTAATTCCACAGATTTCTGCAATTTTTGGCCCTTGCGCTGGTGGTGCAGTTTACTCTCCTGCCCTAACCGACTTTATTATTATGTCGCGCAATACCAGCTATATGTTTGTAACTGGTCCAAAGGTTGTTAAAACTGTAACTGGCGAAACTGTAACCTCCGAGGAACTTGGTGGTGCAAGCGTTCACTCTGCAAAATCAGGTGTTGCTCACTTTGTTTCAGATACAGAAGAAGAAGGTATTATGCTTATCCGCAAACTGTTAAGCTACTTACCACAAAACAACCTTGAGGAAACTCCACTCCAACCTACCAACGACCCAATTGATAGACTTGAAGATGCTCTTAACGAAATTATCCCCGATAGCGCAAACAAACCTTACGATATAAAGGATGTTATTTCTGCTATTGTTGATAATGGCGAATATCTAGAAATTCAACGCGATTTTGCTGCAAACATTGTAACCTGCTTTGCCCGTTTCAACGGACAATCTGTAGGTATTGTGGCAAATCAACCAAAATACTTAGCTGGTGTGCTCGATATCAACGCATCGCGCAAAGCTGCTCGTTTTGTTCGTTTCTGCGATGCTTTCAATATTCCAATCGTAACCTTGGTTGATGTTCCTGGTTTCTTACCTGGTACAGGTCAGGAGTACAACGGTATTATTATTCACGGAGCAAAACTTCTTTTCGCATACGGCGAGGCTACTGTTCCAAAAGTAACCATTGTTTTACGCAAAGCTTACGGTG
>CAZTVY010000086.1:0-9642 GCA_964617235.1 uncultured Rikenellaceae bacterium
AACAAGTAGTGATATTGCGGTAAGGATTTGAGCGTATAACCCACCCTTTAGCTCTTTTGCAATTATTCCACTAAGATAGATAAGTATACCCCCCGCAAGCGCAGGGAAGAACTTCGCTGCAAATAGCGTGTACCCAAAAAGTTTTGTTGATACAAAGGCCAAAAAACCTATGAATGGAGGTACAGAATGGTATCCCAATGCCAAGTGTTGTCCTAGCGAGAAGTAAAGTAGTTCATCGCGATGAAACTCAAACAAACTGTAAAAACTGAGTTGAAAAATTACACTGATAAATGATATGATTAAGAGCAGTATCCTATCGTTAGATTTTTTGATATTCATTATTAATAATGGTTATTTGTTTTTATTTATCACCTCGTTTACTCTATACTCTACTATCCTTCCAATCAAATCAAGTGGTAAAGGTTTGTCTATGGGAAACTGCACAGCGCCTTTTGACCATTTGTATTCGGCAATTTCATTTTTAAACGTTTCTATGCCCGAAGGAGTTGGGTAAAACCCAATGTGGTTCTTATAGCCTGCAAAATGGACTAAGTTCTCTTTTTGAACATAGGTGGGCATTGCATACTTTATAGTTTCAGCAGCACTGGGGGCTTTTTCTTTTATAACACCGCGAATTTGATGTAAAAGTATTTGTACTTCAACCGGAAAGGTGGCTATGTATTTTTCAACTTCGCTCATAGTCAAAATCAATTGATGCACTGTAAAGTTAATGAGTTTTGAAGAATGCATGCAAAAAAATAAAGGGCTTATAGCCCTTTATCCTCTTTACCAGATAGTTCAATGATTTTATGGCCGTCCACCTGTGTCTCCAATCTTTGTAACTATGCTGGATACCGTGAATGTTGTGTATTTTGTTCCAGCAGTATAGGTTCCTCCTTCGTATATCCCATCTGTAAGTGTTCCTGTGCAATTTCCACCAAGATACACATTGTAGCTTTGTCCGCTTGTAATTGCTGGCGATGAAAACACTAAGGATTGATAGGTTTTGTTAGATTTGAAACTCAAAACTTGAGTTCCATCAGTATTCAAGATGCTTATTGGGGTTGTAGCCTGTTGCGATGAGGTTAGGTTTACAATAACAGAATACTGGGTAGATGATGTACTTGGTGCTTGAGCCATTCCAGAACTACCAACTGCAACTAAATAACCTCCGGTTAGTTTGAATGTTCCATCGTAATCAATTGCTCCATTGCCATTGTTGGTTGGGCCGTGAACAATAAGTTTTCCATCGGTCATGGTAATGGAACCATTTATGTCGACTCCGTCGCCACTAGCATTGACATAGATGTAGCCTCCATTAATGAACATATTGCCCGATGCAACATTGCCATATTGAGTTGAAATAACCGAACCCCCTGCACCATTTATGCCGTCATCACTAGCAGTGATATGAATATTGCCGCTATTTACAGTGATTAATGCGCTTTCAAGACCCTCGTAAGATTTTGAAATGGTTATAGCCCCATTGTTTATTGTAACCGAGTTGTCTGCGTGAATCCCATCGTCTGCCGCACTAATAGATGCATCACCATAATTAAATTCAAGAGTATTGTTAGAGTGTAACGCATCGTCGGCCGAGTTTACCGAAAGCGTTTCGCAGTTAATTGATAGGTTGTTGCCTGCTTTTAATCCTTTTGCGGATATTGAGGTGGTGTAATTGCTTCCTCCTCCTGTTTTTATATTAAAACAACCATCGGTTATTTTGATATCGGTTATGGCCGAAATCCCGTCACCCAAAGATGTGATGTTGAATGTGCCTGACTCAATATTGATATAGCCAGCAGTAGAGTTTTCATCATTGTCGGATTTTATTCCATCGCCACCAGCGTTTATTGTGAAGGCTGATGTGTTAGTGATTAAGTAGTCTTTCCCTCTAATTCCATCATCTTTTGCTGTTACAGATAAATTGGCGTTTTTTATAATTAGTCCGTCCTTGCTGGTAATACCGTCATTGTAGTTCCCGGTTACAGTAAGTTTTCCTTCTCCATAAATGGTTAAATCGGCTTTGCTGTATATTGTTGCATTGGGTTCATCCTCTCCGCTTGCAAAAGTATAGGTTGAACCATCCGTAAAAACATTTTCTGTGTTATCTAGTAGTACTAAAACCGCTTTTTCGGCATTGTAGATATATAGAGGAGCGGTATTGCTGCAATTAATGTTTACTCCATTCATTAATAACTTTACGGCTGATTCGTCCTGAGTATTAACAACTATTTGCCCGTTAGTTAATGTCCCAGAGATTAAATATTGCCCAGCCGATGTTATTGTTGCTTTTGTGCCATCGATGCAAACTGTACTGGAATTACATTCAATAGAATTACCATTGAGCACTATGGAAATTGCATTGGATTCATTCCAGGTATAATCATCGTCGTCTTCGTTAACAACTATAGGTTCATTGGTTACTTCAAGGTGCTTTTCGCAAGCCAAAAGAAGTAAAGCTATTACTATCAAAAGAAAAAAACTTTTAGTTTTCATATTTGACATTAATTAAACTTGCGTTTCTGAAACCAAAAATCAGAAAAGTTGAGCGATAGGTTAAGTTGGTAGTAGTTTTCTTTAAACATTCCATTATCCACTCTACCTTTTTTCCCCATATCGAATGAGACGCCAATCCTTGAACCCTGATTTTTAATAGGAACTAGAAATCCGAGAGAAAAACCATAGGTGTCCAAGTTCATAGAGTTTATTTTTATATATGACCTATCAAAATGACCACCAATTTGGTAAGACATCCTTTGAAAGATTGTTCTTCCATAAACTCCTTTAGGAGTATATTCAGCCCCGAGTGCTATGTGATGACTATTGTTTAAGTAGTTTATTTTATTTTTGTTGATAGTATTTTCCCAGTATTGAATTTTGTAATCAGCGCCCAATATCCAATTCGAAGATGTAACCGAAAAGCCGATACCTATAAATGCTGGAGTCCAGAATTCAAAACTATTGGTTAGTTCTTCCTCTGAAGTAGACTCGGAGTTATAACTTACATACTCTCGCATTTTTAATTTAGTATTGGTTCCTCCAGTAAATCCAATGGTGTAGCCCCATTTTGTATTAATTGTGTCGGTATATTGAAGTCCAAAATCTAAAGTAAAAGTTGATTTTGGCTTGTATTTGCGTATTGTTTCTTTATAGTCCGACGAATATTGATTGAATGTATAAGTTTCGTTCTTTTCGTAATACCCAAGGAGTAAGTTTGTGTTAAATCCAAGAGAGATGTTGTTCCCTATTTTAAAGGAATTCCCAATAAACATTTTGCTTAGACCTCCTTTGCCTTCACTTGTGATAGTGAAATTATCGCTTAAACCCTCAATCCCCTTTTGTGTTATTGTTTTATAGCCTATGTTAGTGAAGGGAACAATTCCGGCACTTATTGCCCATTTAGGCGATAACCTAAAGCCTAATGCAATTTTTTTAAGGTTTCCATTGATTGTATTGTACGAACTGTTTGAGGATTCAATTTTTGATAACGAACCGCTAAAAGCCACATCGAGTATAACGTTTAGACTATCAAAAACACTATAGGAAGCGGGGTTTTGATAATTAATAAATCCCTTAGACTTTAGGCCAATTCCTATACCTCCAATGCCAGAGGTTCTGCTATGATCCGATATGGCAAATTCACCTATACCATAATATGTATATGGCGTATTAGTAGAACTCTGAGCGTTAACAGTGAATGCACTCAGAATAAACATTGATATTGCAAATGTGCATTTAAAATACCTATTCATAGTATAATATAAGAAGTTTGAGTTTTGTTCTGTATTTCGATTTTTGCTGGTTGGCAATCACAACATGGTTAAATTCTTTGTCGTAATTTTCTGGAAGTACTAGCAGTCCATTGTATTCGCTGTTTGGGTTTTCAACTATCAGGTTGATGTAAGCCGTTATGTCCCATGAGTATGTTGTATTTTCTCTGTATATATAATCTTTGTTCAACGAACCATTTACAGCATTTCCATCATCGTCGGTGAGTAGAGATATAAAATCGTTATGCTTGTTTGATAAGTATAGGTATAGGTTTGATGGCAAGTAGTTGAAATCCATCTCATCTGAAGGCTGTATTGATAGTTCTGCTTTTATTACTTCAAATTTTCGGTTTTGGAGCAACAGCAATCTTAGTGTGGGAAAATCTATTCTGGCAACAATCCCAGTTCCACCCTGTACATAAGCATTGTTGTTTAGTACTTCGGAATTAGTTGTTTTTTGAGAAAGTTGACTTATTACAGAATTTGTACTATCGGCAGTAATTTGATTGAATTGCAAATCTGTTGAAGAAGGTTTCATATCAAGATATTTTGTCTCGTCGTAACCCTCGATATGGTAGTATAGTCTAAAATAAAGCGATGTGTCATTAACAGTATAACCTAGAATGCAATTTGTGGTTTCCGAGGTTTCTAGTTGAATGCCTTTGAAATAATATGTAAAACTCTCTTCAGAGAATGGATTAGAGCTGGACTTAAACATATTTGTAAATTCAAGCCCTAGATTGTTACTGATTGGAATTCTAATTTCATTTCCCGATTTGGGCCTAGGCTTAAATGTTTTTTCTCCAATAGGATTTATGTCATATTCAAAGTGTGAATTGTTGCTAAGCATTCCATCGTACTTTTCTTTTTCTATTGCTTCTGTTACTCTATGTACGTTGATACTGTAATCTGCTAGTGTGTCGCCATAATAATATCCAGAAGGTACTACGATAAGAACTAGCGAGTCATAAACAGTTTCTTCATCAAGTGTATAAATGCTTGGATTTAAAAGGATATAACTTTTTGAGTTCAACACTCCGATGTTGCCATCATTATATCGGCCAACTAGTGCAATAGATTTCCCAGAGGTTTCTAAAGAATCAAGAATTAATGTTGAGAGGTTTACGGAAAGTGTATCGCATAGTACTAAACTCGCATCCGACTCTATGAAGTCGGTTCCAATTTCAAGATCATTACTGGTATTGCATGATAAAAGCGAAAAGATGCTAATTGCAGCAATTAAGAATAGTTGGTTTTTCATTGTTACTAAATTCAATTTTCTTTCAAAATAAAGAGTATTGAGTGTTCATGAAAAACGAAATCGATATTAGGATAACTTTTATCGACAATCTTATTAATGCTATAGATTTGATTGCTATTGGGTGCAACGGAAGGTTTGTAGACCTTGGAGGATAATTTGTATATAAAACAAAGGATTTTGTCGATATTATTATTTGTGAAAGATGTTTCAATACTACATTCGAGCATCAAAAACAATTATCTTTTAACTAGTTATGATGAACAGAAAATTGAATTACTTAAAAGTCTCAGTGCTTTTATTATTCATGGCCCTATTTATGGTGTCGTGTAATGATGATGACGATGACGATGACGCAGATTTGGTTGGTAACTGGAAAACCTTGTGGGAGTTTGAAGGTGTTGCCAGAAGCCATGCTGTTTCCTTTGTAATAGGGGATAAGGCCTATGTTGTATCCGGTTACGATGGTGATGAAAGAGTTAGATTGCAGGATTGCTGGGAATATAACCCTGACCAAAATCAATGGTTACAAAAAGCATCTTTTCCGGGATTAGGAAGAACATCTGCTTTTAGTTTTTCGGCAAATGGGAAAGGCTATGTTGGTTGTGGTTACGATGGCTCAACAAAATTAAACGATGTTTGGGAATACGATCCGATTAACGATAGTTGGACTCAGAAAAATGATTTTCCTGCCTCTGCACGTTATGGAGCTGTTTCATTTACTATTGGAGGAAAGGGTTTCGTTTGTGGCGGTTTTGATGGGAATTATCTTAAAGATCTATGGGAGTATAATGCTGAAACAGACACTTGGACTCAGAAAACAAGCCTTCCGGGCTCTAAACGATTTAATGCTCATGTGTTTGTGATTGATGATATTGCCTATGTTTTCGGAGGAAATAATAACGGAACTTACGTTGATGATTTTTGGGCTTATGATTGCAGCGCAGATACTTGGACTAATAAACGCGATATTGCTGATAATTCAGATGATGAATATGATGATGATTATACATCAATAATTAGGCAGTGTGGAGTGACTTTTGTAATAAACGGTTACGGATATATTGCAACTGGAGATGAGAGTAGTCTTGTTAATACTACTTGGGAGTATAACCCTGCTAAAGATTTATGGACAAAAAAAACAGAGTTTGAGGGAACAGCAAGAACAAATGCGGTTGGGTTTACAATTAACAATAGAGGTTTTGTTTTAACAGGAAAATCCAGCAGTCTTTACCTTGATGATGTTTGGGAGTTTTATCCCTTTGCAGAGCAGGTGGATAATGATTAATTGGGTTAATAATTAGTTTATCGGCTCTAAGGCACCCGAGACATTTTGTTTCGGGTGTTTTTTTATTATTTATGAACCAATTGCATCAATTTGGGGTTTCTATGTAAAAGTTTTATTATGAAAGTAATCCATAAATCTGATAGCAGAGGCTTTTCAAATTTTGGGTGGCTAAAAAGTTATCACACGTTTAGTTTTGGAGGCTACTATAATCCTGAAAGGATTCATTTTGGAGTTCTTAGAGTTTTAAACGATGACGAGGTTGCTGGGGGTATGGGTTTCGATACACACCCTCACGATAATATGGAAATAGTAAGTATTCCGCTTGAGGGCGATTTGGAACATCGCGATAGTATGGGGAATGTGGCTGTAATAAAAAATGGCGATATTCAGGTAATGAGCGCTGGCTCTGGCATTACTCATAGCGAGTACAATAAAAACAAGGATAGCGTGGTGAAGTTTCTTCAAATATGGATTTTCCCAAACAAGAGAAATGTTACTCCCCGTTACGACCAATTAACCCTGAATGTGTCGGATAGATTTAACCGCTTTCAGCAAATTCTTTCCCCCAATAAGGATGATGAGGGAGTTTGGATTCATCAGGAAGCATGGTTTCACCTTGGCAAGTTTGATGGTAATAGCGAGGTAAGTTATCAACTTAAAAAGGACGGCAACGGAATATATATCTTTGTTTTGAACGGCAAGGTCTCTGTAGATGGCATAGAACTCGATTCTCGTGATGGTTTAGGGATATTGGATATACGTCAACTTAGTATTAAGTCAATTTCAAGTTCCGAGATTCTGCTAATGGAAGTTCCTATGAGTTAAATACGCTTTTATAACTTAACACAAAAGCATACTTTGCATAGTTTGATATTTGAATTCTAACTGGCTTTTGTTATAAGTAACTAAAAGGACTAACAGAAAGATGTTTTACCTAAATATCCTTGCTGAAAATTCTTTTTAGGTCGATTAATTCATCTAATTAATCTACTACAATCCAGCAATCATCTAGTTTTTTTGTATTGGTTAAAATTCAAGTTGACTTTTGTGTAAAAATTTATTTTTATGCAAAGGTTATTTACATTTTTAGTTTTAATTATTGCCAATTTTCTTTTCTACGAAAATTTATTGGCGCAAAACTATTCCAATAGGATTTGGGATTTAAATAATTGCATCAACTATGCGCTAGAAAATAACATTCAAGTTAAGCAGAAAAAGTTGAGTGTAACTTCAACTGAACTTGATTTATCAAAAGATAAATCGGCTTGGTTGCCCTCCCTAAATGCATCAATTTCTGAAAACCTCTCGAACTCTAAAGATAAAACTAATGCCGATAGTTGGGCTGCATCCAATGGTACTAGTTTTTCATTAACGGCAAGTATGCCAATATATCAGGGTGGCACTATTAAAAATAATATCCGGAAAAGCCAACTTTCTGTTGAGCAGGCTAACGTTGAGGTTGAAATCACCCAAAAATCAATAATTCTTTCAATTGTTCAGGCGTATTTAGATGTGCTCTACACAAAGGAGTCAGTCGACTACTATGGCGAGGTTGTATTGGCCTCTCAAAAACAGGTAGAGCGCTCAAATGACCTTTTTAATGCAGGTTCAATTGTTCGCAAGGATTTGGCGCAAATGGAGGCTCAACTTGCAAGCGATAACTACTCATTAACTGTTGCCAAAAATAACCTCACTTCACGAACAACCGATTTAAAGCAGCTTTTGGAAATTCCTGTTGCCGATACTTTTGCTGTATCCTTCCCTGAGGTACAGGTGATTGATAGTTTCGCGAGTTTCCCTTCTAAGTTGGAGGCAATTAATGCCGCCATGTCAATAATGCCCGAGATAAGGAGCAGTCAGGTGAACAATCAAATTGCAGAGGTGAATTATAGAATAACAAAATCAGGCTACTTGCCTTCGTTGAGTCTCAATGCAGGTTATTCAACCGACTATAGTTCTAGTTTGAGTGGAGGTTTTAGCAATCAACTTTCGAACAATCAACTTCAAAAAGTTGGACTAACTCTTAATGTGCCAATTTTCAATAGATTCTCAACGAGAACATCGGTTCAGCAATCGAAAATTGGGATGGAGCAGGCAAGGCTATCGGCACTAGAAACTGAAAAGAACCTCCAGCAACAGGTCGAAACTATTTATCAGGATGCCGTGGCGGGAATTTATCGCTATAAATCGGCTAAAACTCAAATGGAATTGGCCGATGAGAGTTACCGATTATCGGAACAGCAGTTCAACTTAGGGATGATTAATACTGTGGAATTGCTAAAAGTTAAAACTAGCTTGCTCAACTCTAAAATGGAACTAATTCAGTCAAAATACTCTGCAATACTGAATCTTAAGATTCTTGATTACTATATGGGAAAAACAATAACACTTTAAGAAGTAAAAAATGAAGAAGAAATCACTTTTAATAGGCATCCCCGCGTTAGTTGCAATCATCATGTTTTTTGTGTTTGCAAAGGGTAAAAAGGATGTAATAAGTTTGGAAACGGCGCTAGTTGAAAGAGGTAGCATAATTAACACCGTAACGGCAACAGGTACCATTGAACCAATTGATAAGATTGAGGTGGGAACGCAGGTATCTGGTGTGATAAATGGAATTTATGCGGATTTTAATTCGCAAGTAAAAAAAGGACAATTGCTGGCCGAACTCGATAAGTCGACATTGAAAGCAAGGGTTCTGCAATCGAAAGCCAGTTTGGCATCTGCTCAGAATGAACTAACCTACCAGGAGCAAAACCTGAATAGAACTAAAAAACTATACGAAACAAAGGCTGTAAGCGATGTTGATATTGAGTCTGCACATTACAAGTATAACAATGCCAAAGCAAGTGTCGATAGGTTGATTTCTGAGTTGGAACAGGCCGAGGTAAATCTTTCCTATGCGTCAATTTACTCACCCATTGATGGGGTTATTCTAGCACGGAATGTAGAGGAAGGACAAACCGTTGCTGCAAGTTTTAGCACACCTACACTTTTTACCATTGCTAGAGATTTAACCAAAATGAAGGTGGAGGCCAATGTGGATGAGGCCGATATAGGCCAAGTGAAAATGGGGCAGGAGGTAACCTTCACCGTTGATGCCTTCCCAAGCGACACCTTTGGAGGAATTGTATCGCAAATAAGGTTAAATCCAACAGTATCATCGAGTGTGGTAACCTACAAGGTGATTGTTGAAGCTCCAAACCCTGATTTAAAACTAATGCCGGGCTTAACTGCAAGCATCAGTATAATTACAAAACAGGCAAAGAATGTGTTTAAGGTAGCATCGAAAGCATTGCAATTCAAACCCGATATGGATGTGGCGA
>CAZTVY010000087.1:0-9627 GCA_964617235.1 uncultured Rikenellaceae bacterium
ATTAAGATTTGTTTAAATAAAATTTGTATAGATGATTTTATGTTTTTTATTTTTTTAAATAAAATTGTAGAGTTTAAGTATGGTGAATAAAAATTTTTTTTAGGGCTGTTTTCAACTCTCAAAAAAGAAAAATCCTGAATTTTTATAAACATATTACACTATTCTTTTTTCAAGTGTAAATCCTATTTGTTTATGGTGGTTTTCAGCAACGGATTATATGTAGGCTGTTACTTCAACCTCAATCAAAGCCCCATGATGCAAATCACGAGTGGGTATAACGGCTCTTGCAGGTTTATGCTGTCTAAAAAAGTTGGCGTAAATACCGTTTACAGTATCCCAGTACTTTATATCAGAAACATAAATCCGCACTTGTAGGACTTTATCCTTGCCACTACCTGCTTCAAAGAGTATTTTCCCAATGTTACTCAACACCTGATGTGTTTGCGCCTCAATACCTTCAGGAATAGCTCGTGTTTCAGGAATGCGGGGTAGTTGTCCTGCAAGGTATAGTATACCATTATGTTCTATGCATTGCGAGTAATGTCCGTTACTCTTTGGCATATCTGGTGTTTCAATTATTCTCATGGGTTAATTTTTTGTTTTTTCACTTTTCTGTAGCAAAGATAAAACAACCAAACTGAAATTATTGTCATTTTTTCTTTATTTGCCCTTTATCTGTCAGTTAAACAGTATTTTGCATAATCTATTTGTGCTTTTATTTAAAAATAGTACTATATTTCGTACAATTCTTTGTGTTATTACCTACACAACCTTATTTATTAACCAACTAAACTAAAAACAAATGAAGAAGATTAGTATTTGGGTTATTGTTTTAACCTTAATTGCCCTTGCTGGCTGTAAGAATGATGATGGTACGAAAGAATCATATAAGGAGGTTTATCCTAAAACTCCGCTTACAGGTCTGGAGATCAACAATATCATTCGGGAAACACTTAATAAGACTGGCGATTTTGATTGGAATAAGGCCGATGTGTTTGTGCTTTGGAGCGCACTTACCCATGGTAACAATATTTTAACCATTGGTTTCGATGAACAACCATTTGCTGCAGTTAACTCAAAAAGTTCAGAGAAGGTCAAGAAGGAGATTATTGATCAAATTGTAAGTCTTGAAAAGGATTTGACAGATAAAACTCGAAAGGGCGAAAATATTCTTATAACCGAAGGAAAGGAACTTAATTTTATTGATGTTTACGTGTCGAGCATTGAAACTATTGTTGCACTCAAAATGAACACGAAGATTCGCTATATGGAACCTTCAGGTTACCGCTATTTCGATTTTGAGCCAATGGCAAAGAGCGATTCTGGTTGCGATACTGATCCGGAAACAATTAATTCAGGCGATTATACCGTTGTTGCTCCAAATTGTCAGGTTTCTTGGACTTACTACAAACATAATATTCCTAGCGCTTGGAGTTACAGTACAGGTAGTGGTGTTACTGTTGGGCTTATTGATACTGGTGTTTCCTCGGAGCAGTCGTTGTTGGGTTCAAGTTTTAACCAAGGTTACTCTTCGGGTCGTACAATTACTAAGTATGGTGTGTATGTGGATTCCGTTTGGCCTTGGTCAACCACTACCGATGGTTCTGCCGATAAGTGTGGGCACGGAACCTTAATGGCAGCAACACTTGCTGCGCCCCGTAATAACTTAGGATATCCTGTTGGAGTGGCATACAACTGCAATTTGGTTGCTTACAGGGCAACTGGAGATGTTGTGCTGGATGGATACCATGAGCAACGTGGTGTTAGCCGCGCTTTAACAGAGTTGGCAAATATGACAAGTGTAAAAGTTATATCAATGTCTATAGGCCATATTTTCTCGGTTGGAAGTATTAGCGATGCCGTAAAGTATGCATACTCAAAGGGTAAAATGATTGTTGCCGCAGGCGGAACTTCAACTACTTTTACCAATTTTGCAGGCGTAATATTCCCAGCAAATATGGATGAGACTGTTGCTGCAACTGGAATTACCGATGGTAGTGGTTACACCGAGTGTGATGTTTGCCATAAAGGAAGTAAAATTGATTTTACTGTGATAATGCAACGCGCTAGCGATGCCAATAGGCGTTCCGTTTGCCTTGGGTTTTTCAATAATACACGCAACTATGTGGGTGGTTCTTCTGTTGCAACGTCTACCACTGCAGGAATTGCCGCTTTAATTTGGGGTAAATACCCAACATGGACTCGCGATCAGGTGTTGGCTCGTATGAAGCAGTCCGCATCGCTATACCCTAATAAAAGTTCCGATTTTGGCTGGGGCTCAATAAATGCTCTTGCCGCTGTTCAATAGGTAATTAGGATATAGTCATATTTTAGTTTTTTAGACGCAGTCAGGTTATGCTTGACTGCGTTTTGTTTTTAAGTTTCTTATTTACTAGTCACAGTGAATGGTTGGCTTAACCTTAATTTGTGAATCGGATTTATTGGTCAATTAAATTACTATATGGTTGATTTTTACTTTATAATGTGCTAATTTGATAGTTTTCGTTTTGGTTTTTCGGAATAGTGTTAAACGCCTTTCTAAAAACTAAAACAACATGAAACCAAGAAAAATTTTAGCATTGCTTGCCGTGGCAAGTTTTTGCATTTTTGCATCGTGTAAAGACGATGATGTTAGTCCTCTAACTGCCGACGAAGCTCAAATGGAGATAACTTCTGCAGATGATGAATTTGTCGCTGTAAAGGGCGAGGTGTTTGCTTCAACTGGTATGATGGCTCAAGAGACAGTTTATGATCTTGGACTTCCTTTTGGTACTCCTATTAAATCATTGACAAGGCTTAATCTCAATACGATGGAGCCCGTTGGTGATGTTGCCCAATTTGCCGAAGGCAAGGGCGGTTATGGTCCCGATTATCTTTACTTTCCATTTAGTGAGTATGTTGGTACTTGGGAAAAAGAGGAAGGGGTTTGGACAAAGGTTTCAGCAACTCCTACTGATAAAATTGTAATTGAATTCTCGTTCAATGGAGGAACTGATAATGGAACATTAACTTACTACGACTATCAAACAAAGCCTGTACCCTATGCTGTGAAAGGAGAGGAAACTTACATCAGCCAACTTAAGGCAAAAATTGATATAGATGGGCAAACAAACCCTGTAATGACTTGGGTTTATACTGCAAACCGAACCCTGACTGGTGGTACTGTGAAAAAAGTTACCACATATGGTGGTGTGTTTGCTTTGACTGAGCAAATGACATTTAACTCAACTCTTCCTGGAGATGCTACAGTTGATTACATGTTCGAAGTCAAAAAAAATGGTGATGTATTATATTCAAAATCATTTGAAATTATCCTTGAGGGGATGACTAAGGCAAAAGAGGGCAACTATTCAATTAATGTTACGGCAAAGGTGCGGATAGTGAATGTAATTATTTATTATACAATATTTATTAATCAGGATACAGACACATCAAACCCTGGTAACTTTATGACTGTTACCTTAAAATTAACTAACGGGGCAAAAGTTGCTGATGTGGTTTTTGAAGGTGCAGAAAATGATCCCTATTTCAAATTTTCTGATGATACAACAGTGGCAGTTCCTGAACTTTTAAGCGAGGATTTATTCTATGAACTTGGTGAGTTTATGGACAACTTGATGGAATACATATACTATTAAGGAACTAAAATGTTATTCTCAAATAAGTTGATGCTTCTGTGTCTTTGTTTTAATTTAATTATATATAAAATGGATTCATAGGTTTTAAGAGATATCAGGTTTTCAATAAATTATTAACCAAAGTCCTGTTTAATTTACAGATGATATTACAAAAAACAAAACCCTCGAAATTCTCGAGGGTTTTGTAGTATAGAGAGGTATAGCCTTATTCCTTAATTAACTTACGTAGTACAGATTCACCCTTAATGTTAGTGAACTTAACTAGGTAAATTCCTTTGCTTAAGTTCTGTGTCTCAACAAGGTTTTCACCAGCAACAGTCTTATCCATAACAACCTGTCCAATAATTGAGGTTATGGTTACGCGTGCAATTTCGGCACCGTCAAACCTAATCTCGTTGCTGAATGGGTTTGGATAAGCCTTGAACGAAGCGAATGGTTGATCGGGAGCCGATGAGCCAATGCTTACATTTATAGTCCACACTTTAGTGCTGCCATCCTGTGCAGTAACTGTATAGGTAACTGCGCTGCTAAAGTTGCGAGCAACTCCACTTGCAGGGTCAATGGTAGCATAAGGAGATAAAGTAATGGTTGGGGTTAAACTTGTTAGGTTTGTTCCTGTTGGTACAACTACATTAACAGTTGAAGTAGCAGCAACTATTGTAGATGATACTTGACTAGGAATGCTAAACGAAACAATTTCCTTAGCGTTGCTTGCAGCAGCATTGGTAACTGTAACAGTCCATACGTTAGCTGTACCGTCCATTGCTATTGCAACATACTCGAATGCACTACTGAAATCCTGTGCTACACCCGATGCTGGAATTGTATAAGCGCCAAACGAAAGGGTAATTGTAGGGGTAAGGTTAGTTAAAGCAACTCCGTAAGGCATCACAACGGAAACAGTCTTAGCATTTGCATCGATAGTAGAACTAACTTGGTTTGCAATGCTGAATGTTGTTATTGCATTGGCAGAACTTAATGTCATGTTGTGGCTGCCAAGATAACTGAAGTCGTCAACATTTTTTACAATCCACTCGCTATTGTCTGCATTGGTTCCTGCGCTTGCAGCCCAATCGGTATTGCCTTTAACAACAGTACTTTTACGAACTAGAGTGTGGTTTGCAGCAGCAGCAGTAACGCCTGCTACATCAAAATCAGTATTACTTGTTGGATTGCCAATAACATCAATTAAAGTCCAATCGGTACCGTTAGTTGTTTTCTCTAATCCACGAGCATCATTTCCTGTGTGATAAACTACTGCTGGATAAGCTAAAACCTCATCCGCATTAGCAGCATCAAATAGACTTGTGCTAATAGAGTTTGTAATAATCACCCATACATCACCAGGAGCTATTGTTTTATCTGCAGGGAATGTGTGGTAATAAGCCCATCCACCTCCGTTGTTCGATTGAGCTATTCTGTAGTTATTTAGGCTAATAGGCTCAGATGTTGGGTTGTAAATTTCCAGCGCTTTATTGTTGCTGCTTCCTTCAATATACTCGCTAAAGAATAAATCGCCGCTGCGTGGTGCCATTGTGGTGAATTTCCAATCGTTGGCATTAATTGCATCGCTTTCGTTGTTGGAGTTATCCTTAATTAATCCAGCATCAGCAGTAATGTAGTAGCCTACTGTATAATCTAAACCTGTAACGGCTAGAGTAGCTTTCGTTCCATCAATAGTTAACTCAGCTGCAGTGGCAGTTTTCACCTCAGAGTTATCGCTAGCTTTAAATACCTTTAAGTTTCCTGTTCCCGCTTTAATATTCTCGTCGAAGTTGAGTTCAATTGTGAATGCTTTACCAACTCCGTATTTGTTAACTGCAGGGTAGCGTGATATAATGGTCGGTTTAACGTTATCAATTACAGTTACTGTGCCAGCGCTTTGTGCGTAGAAGCTGTCATCGTTAGCATCGCTTACAACAATGTAAACAATACCTGAATTGCCATTCTTAATTGTGTAGTCGAATGTACCTGTTGCTGCGCTTATTGGAGTGGTGTTTAGTTGTACCAAAACATCATCAACAGTTACATATGCCCAAATATTAACGTTGGAAACATTTGTTGCTGTCCATGTAATTGTAACAACATCGCCAGTATTGTAGGTTTGTCCGCCTGTTGGAGCAGTAACCGTAATAACCCTATTTTCAAACTTAAGAGTAACCTTGTAGTCGTTTGTTGCTATGCCATCTTCCGAGGTTATTTTTGCTACAATAACATCGTTCTGAGCAAGTGCTTGGTCGGCATAGTTTGCAGGGTCAACTACAGCACCATTTAATTTTACCTCAAGGGTAGCATTAGCGTTCAATGCCGAAATGCTAATTCCTTTTAAGCCGGTAAAATCATCAAAAAATAGAGTTGCACCAGCATCGGTTGCTGGGTCGGTAACCTTAAGACCCGCAAGCTCATTTATAGATTTTCCTCCAAGTCCGGATAATCCAATGCTTGCATCGTTGCTAAGTTCGTAAACATCGCTTGCATTTCTTGGTAATAGTTCAAATATAGAACTGTTATTATACCAAGTCATAACACCAGTTATGTTGTAGAAACGGCCAGTAGTTAATGCAAATGTTCCAAAAATACCTTTATACGCAGTTAGGTCTCCTGTACCATTGTTAATAACGTAGGTTCCTGCGGAGCCGCTCTTGCATTCTGCTTTCTTAACTTTTACAAGAACTCCCTCGTAATTTTCAGTAGTAGCATCAAGTGTGCTAATTTCAGCAGCAGCAGGTACAACGTCGGTTGGGTTGTTTACAACTGTTGATGTAACAGTTTTTATTTGAGTAAGATTGTTAAATTCGTCAACAGTACCCTCAATGCTTAGGTTGTTACCAACGGCATAGGTGTGAGTTGCATTGTTGTAGACATAAATACCATTCCAAGCACCGCTACCGTTTTGTAGGTAGTAGTTTTTAGTATCGCTAGTAACGGCAGTAACAACGCCAGTAATTTTTACTAGTTCGCCTAACCAAGCCGAAGCACCTGCGGTATTGTTACTTTGGATTTCGTTAATGCTAGGGGTTGCAATTACAGTAAAGGCTGCATTGCTCTCGTCAGTGGCGTTAGAGGTTAGCCCAGTTATTCTAATTTTGTATTGTGCCCCCGATGTTGCATTGGCAGGGATTGTAAAACTCTCGGAACCATCGTTGGCTGTTGTAGGAATAGCATCAACCCAGTTCCAGTTTGTGGTGAATCCATCTCTAACGTACGCTTCAATTCTAACATTTTCAGCATCCATGTTGGCCGATGTCCAGGTAAAGTTTACAGATTGTCCTGCATAGTACTTTTCGCCACCATTAGGTGATGTTAGAGAAATAGTTGGAGTGCCTGCAGCAATTGTTGTAAAATTCCAGGTGGTCTTGTCGGTTAGTCCAGCAAAATTGTTGTTAGTCATATCCTTGAATGCGCCAGCATCAATATTTACGTAGTAGTCGGTGCTACTGTCAAGGTTGCTGGGTAGTGTAACAATAGCAGTTGCGCTTGTAACCGAAACTGCAGTAGTATTGACATCTATGGCAAAGATCTCAGTATCATCCGATTTCTTAACTCTAACATAACCTGTTCCTTTTTGAATATTTTCATCGAAAGGAATAGTAAGGGTGGTGTTAATAGCAACGTCAGTTGCGTTGTCAACTGGACTTAAACTGGCGGGAACAAGGGAGGGGGGGGTGTCTGCTTTAACTGCATCAGCCCATGAGGTCGCAACGCGAATTCCATCAACAATTATTCTTTGAGAAGCGTTATATTGCCTTAAAGCGATACTTCCTACGTTTGTGTAAGTAACGGTTTCGGTGAAAGTTTGATTTGCAGACCCTGGTTCCGAAGTTGGGAAAGAATTGAATACGTAAAGACTAGTGATTTTAGTTGCATATTCAAGTTTTAAAACCAGCAACGTAGGAGTTCCTGCTGTTATTGGTATGTATGTGCTAGGGGCATTTGCTCCAACTCCAACACCATCTCCTGTAGCATTAACCCATACTCTTGAGAAGAATGTTGTTCCGATTGCGGTTTGTCCAAAATGAAGAAAATAACCAGCAGAGTTTGATGCTTCTGTTTTAATAATGAAAGCAGCATATATTGAACCACTTGTTTGTTGAGTGAATGTTTTATTTACATCTTCTCCTGTATTGTTGACTCCAGCAGCAAGACCGATTCCAGAACCTGAGTAGCCTGCAAATGTCAGGCCAGGAGAAACTACTTGGATAGGTGTAGTGCCAGCTGCGCCATGAGCGGACCATCCATTAGCCGTTAGGTAAGTTCCTACGGTATAATCAAAGTTTTCAACAAGAAGTGCTTGTCCCCAACCAACATTCCCAACAAAAAGGAACGAGGCAGTTAGAGCCAGTGTTGTGAGTAAATTTTTAATTTTCATAGGCGTTAATTTAAGTTATGTGTTGTTAGTTGTTTTGTTATCAATTGTGTGTTTTGCTAATCTATGTCTTTGTAATACAATGTGTTAATTTGTATATAAACCAACGTATAAATATGAGTTTTTTCGGGAAAAAGGGATGTTAAGTTAAGGTTATTTTTTTGTTTTTGTACCCAATTTGGAAGAAAAATTGACGGTTGTTCTAATGTATTCTGCAAGAATGGAATAAAATAATATTTTAGAGTTATTTGCTGGTAAAAAAAACTAGTTTATCCAATCCTGTCAGGGTTCAAAATCCTGACAGGATTTTTGTATAGGCATGTGTTTGTGTTGTATGGCGTTACCTTCCGTACTGTTCCTGAAGCAATGCAGTGGAGGACTAGGAGCATTTACCTTATCATCTCCATTAGTTTGCTTTTATCAATAATATTAATCTCGCGGCGGTTTACAGTTATAACTCCTTCTGCTTCTAAATCGGCAAATACCCTAGCCAATGAAGGGCGGGTTACGCCAAAAAACTCCGCCAACTCCTGGTGGGATTTTGGGAGAACAATTGTAGTTTTGGATTCGCTTCGTGAGATGTTCAGTAGGTAGTGTGCAATTTTTTCCTTAATGGTTTTAAAGGATAAGAACCACAACTTGTTGGAAAGGAACTGTGCCCTGTTCGATATTGCGTTTAGGTAGTTGCTAAGCACAGTGGCATTCTGCTGCATTAGCCTCATAAAATCGGCTTTTGGGATAAATAGTATTTTGCAGTCCTCCAGCGCAACCACATCTACAGGATAACGGTTGCGTTCGCCAAACAGAAATGCGTGTGCTATAGGCATTGGAGCTTGCATCTCCTCAATTTTCAGAATCTTGCCCGAAAAGTCCACCATTTCACCTTTAACGCTACCATCAACTATAATGCAAAGGTTTTTCACCTCCTCCTCGCGCTGTGCAATTGTTTGCCCTTTGCCAAACGATTTAACGGAGTGGCCTACACGTTCAATCAAACCTTGAATTTCGTCGGGCTTTAGGCCTCGGAACATTGGCGACATGGATAGTTTTGGGTACATATTGGAGTTTAAGTTATTGGGTAATTGAGTTAATAAGTAATTTTGTGATAATCTGTTTAATTTGTGTAATCTGTGTTCAAATTCAAATTACGGAATGACCAACAATATCACAAATATCGCATTTAATTCTGAAATTCCACCTCCGGTTGCACTCTGTTGCTGGAAGCATCATCTTAACTACATTATAGCCGGAATAGATTCTTTTAGGAAAGATAATAATGGTATAGAATCCATAAACAATATTTTCAACAGTATTGGAGGCACTTTGCTCGATATGTACACAGGAGAACTCTCGCCTACAGCAATAGCCAATGAAATATTAAACCACCCTGAGATGTGCCGAAATGCAACACCCGATTCCTTTCGGCAATGGATTGGTGTTTATGGCAAGGACTATCGGTGCTTGTCTATTTCCGATGGTTCGCGTTGGGCTGTAAGGTTTGGAAACTATGAGGGTAGGTTTGTGCATATTCACCCTGGACGTAACTCGGAGCATACCTTTAGATTTAGAGCCGCAAACCTAAGGTGTGCCATTGCATATAGAATTCTTTTTGGATGGACCGAA
>CAZTVY010000088.1:0-9473 GCA_964617235.1 uncultured Rikenellaceae bacterium
CCTACTGTTAGAATTAACAATGATACTCTTTTCATTTTACTGTAATTAGTTATGATTTAAATCAAAACGTGTGCTGTCTCATTGTTTGGATTGTAGAGCCATCGTTTAGTTTAATCTCGCCCATCAAATCAACAGTAAGGCAGCTGTGAATGGGGAGTATAGCCACTAAATCGCCTACATTAAATGGAAAATCGTTGGGAAATGAAATAAGTCCGTGCTCTTGACTTAACGATTTAACGTATAAGCCCTCAAGTGGCTCGCCCCAAGCATTTCCATCAAAACCACAAACCACGCCGAATGAAGTTTCACCATTTTGTAGTTTGATATTATCCTTTGACAGATGAACCGCACCGCAATGGATTACAGCCTCTCGCCTACTCTGGTTGATATCAACCACTGGACAAATCATTGCTACAGCAATGTCGCTTGTTGTACACGACCCTATTTGGCTTTGCATAACATCATAAAAAACGAAGTTCCCAGGACGAATCTCGTCAACTCCCCAAAATTCATCGGCAATGGAACACGAAGGAGTATCGCCATACGATACAATAACTTCGGAATGCGATTCCTTCCAAAATGCTTTAAGCTTGGTTAGTTTGCTCAACGAATCGCGATGAATTTTCAGAACCTCATCGGTTGACGTTGCCTTGTAGGTATGGCCTGCGTGACTTAGGAATCCTTTAAACTTCAGACTTGAATTTCCCTCAATCTGGTTAACCATCAGAGCAATTTCGCGAGTATTATCAGGACTGAGCCCAGAGCGGTTATGCCCAACATCTATCTCAATAAAAACCCCAATATTTTCGTTTAGTTGGTTAACGGATTTCAGCAGGTTTGATGCCGATGAAAAAATCACATTTAAACTTATCTTTTTAGCCAAGCTATTTATGGCGTCAACCTCGAAAGGATTAACCGGGAATGCAATTGTAATATCTGTCCATCCGGCATTGGCAAAGTACTCGGCCATTTTTACCGATGAAACAGTGCAACTGTTTACGCCAAAATTGCGAAACCATTCGGCAATTTGAGCACTTTGATGAGTTTTAAAATGTGGACGTAATACCAATTTATGCAGAATGGCCTTGGAGGCCATTCTATCAATATTTCTTTTACAAGTATCGGTATCTAAAAGAAGAAATGGAAGTCTATGCATTGTGTTGGTCTGGATTAATTTCGAAACGTTTACCCATTTGAATTTGAGGAATCAAAACTAACGATAATCGCTTGAGCATATAAACTTTTGCCTCGGTAGGGGTAATCTCAATGTATGGCTTATCGAAGTTAAGACTTAAAAAACGAGGTAATAATCGGGCCCGCTCAAATACTACTTTACCATCGGCCTGTTTAACAGCCATATAATCCTCCTTAAAGAAAAACTCTTTCAGCTTTTCTTGGTTAAGATTTGCTAAAGGCGAAATGGTTAAAATAACCTTTTTATATGAAAATGCAGTTGTAACTGCTATAATTAAAGGAAGTACGACCGTTATAGGAATCAATATTATATAGTATTTTGAATAATTGTCCCAAGTTAATGCGCCTCCAATCAATTGAATAGTTAGTAGGAGTATTGCCATCATTACTAGTGCAAAGAAAAAATGCAGGAAGAATATTTCGACCTGACCTTTACTTTTTGCATCCTGACTGTGAACTGATAGTGCCATGGCTATTTAGTTAGTTTAATGATTTGTAGCATGTTAACTTTCTTTACAGCAAATTATTAATCAATCAAATTTACGGCTATTTCTTATTATAACAATGGAATATTGTTAATGTTATGAGTTACCTAAAAATTCCAATTCCTTTTTCTCCTGTGGATTTTTCGTACGCCCGGAACATACCAGTGGTGTTCATATCCACACAAATATTGCCCTCCTTATCCACAGCAATAACACCACCGCGGCCATTAACTTTTTCGAGTTTACTGTTGATTACCAAATTTACAGCATCAACCAAACTTAAGCCTTTATACTCCATAAGCGCCGAAATATCGTGGGCAACACTATAGCGAATAAAGAACTCGCCATGACCAGTGGCCGAAACCGCACAGGTAGCATTATTGGCGTAGGTTCCCGCTCCAATTATTGGAGCATCGCCAACACGGTTGTATCGCTTGTTGGTCATCCCTCCGGTTGATGTTGCCGCCGCAAGGTTTCCGTGAATATCGAGTGCAACACAACCAACAGTTCCCATTTTCTCCTTGCTAAGAGCCTTTTGCAAATCGTTCCATCGGGGTTGAGTGAAGAAGTAACTACTATCAACCATCTCTACGCCCATACTCCTAGCAAAATCCGATGCTCCTTTACCTACCATCATTACGTGAGCCGATTTTTCCATAACCAACCGCGCAGTAGAAATTGGGTTCTTTATATCACCAACACCTGCTATGGCACCAGCCATAAGATTTCTACCGTCCATTATGGCTGCATCAAGTTCATTCTTGCCATCGTGAGTAAAAACAGCGCCCTTGCCTGCGTTGAATAATGGACAATCCTCCAAGTATCGGACAACCTGCTCAACAGCATCGAGGCTTGTGCCTCCATTGGCAAGAATGGTTTTTCCTATTTCTAAGGCTTTAAGTAGCTCGGTTTGGTAGCTATCAATCTGCTCCTGGGTAAAATTCTCCTTTTTCATTCCTCCAGCGCCGCCGTGAAGAACTATGCTCCATTTCTGTGCAAACAAGGAACTTGTTAAAAGAATAAGAACGATAAAGGATAGTATCGTTTTAAAAGGTTTCATAGTTTTGGTTTTAGGTTTTTCAAAAGTAATAATGATGTTTAAAGATTGTACTTGTTCCACTGATTTTAACTTTGGAAAATAGGCACTAAATAAATTCAACTAAAATTGCTCAACTTGGCTCAGGGTTAAAGATTGATATCAAAAATATTCTAAAAAATATTCTAAAATTAACTAGGTTTGCACTCGGAAATCAATTTAAGTTACTCAAAATGAAGAACAGACTCCTTTTTATCCTGAAATACGCCATCTTTTGGATGCTCACCTTTGCATTGTTCCGCTTAGTGTTTATGGTTTACCAGTTAAAGCAAACCCTGCAAATTTCTTTTGCTGATTTCATTAACGTTATAGTTAGGGGTGCTTGGATGGATTTATCGTTAACAGGGTATATCATACTTCTAACGTCGATATTTATTGGTATTCTGTTCTTTCTCAACAAAAAATGGCTAAAGGGCTACCTTGCATTTCAAACTATACTTTTACTTACAATAATATCCCTTATATCGATTTCCGACATTGAACTTTACCGTAACTGGGGATTTAGGATTGATGCTACTCCCCTGCTCTACCTTAAAACACCCAAAGAGGCAATGGCTTCGATGGAAACCTTTATGATTATCATTTTTGTGATTGTTACAATTCTTACAATTATTGGGCTTTATTGGGCTTACAGGAAAATGGTTGCTAGCACATTAAACAGTGTTGAAAACGGGAAATGGTGGTACGCTCCTATTTTTATTGCTATTGCCGGAACTATGATTTTACCTATACGCGGAGGCCTAGGAATTGCCCCAATGAACCCCGGAAAGGTTTATTTTAGCTCAAACACATACTGTAATCACGCTGCGCTGAACGCTCCTTGGAATATGATGTACTCCATATCCAAATCGGGCTCAATGAATAAGCGCTACCCCGATACCATTGAAAAAGAAAAAGCGCAGGCTCTTTTCGCTGAACTAATGCAGAATAATCCCGATTCTACTAGGGTTCTTAGAACGGACAGACCAAACATTGTGTTGATTATGTTAGAGAGTTTCAGCTCTAAGCTCATTGAGACACTTGGCGGAAAAGAGGGAGTTACTCCAAACTTTAACACGCTAAGCAACGAAGGGCTATTCTTTACAAGAATGGTATCGAGCGGCGACCGCAGCGATAAGGGTATTATTGCCATAGTTTCAGGATTTCCTGCACAACCAACACAATCGGTTATAAAATACCCAACAAAGTCCCGAAAACTAGCAACCATTAGCGGGGCACTTGTTGATGCTGGCTATAACGCATCATTCTACTACGGTGGCGACCCCGATTTTGCCAATATCCGTTCGTACCTATACTCAGCAAAGTTTAGCAGAATTATTACTCAGGATGATTTTCCACGTAACTACCGCAATTCCAAGTGGGGCGTTCACGATGAACACGTTTTCAAGTATCTTTTAAACGATATCGATACTGCCAAAGGACCATTCTTCAAGATGTTTTTTACGCTGAGCAACCACGAACCTTTCGAAATCCCTACAAAATCAAAATACCCAGGAACAGAGGAGGTTAACCAATTCTTAAGTTCTGCTTTTTACACTGATAGCTGCCTGGGCAACTTCTTTGCCGACGCAAAAAAACGCGATTGGTACAACAACACACTTTTTATACTTATTGCCGACCACGGACACCGACACCTGGGAAAAAGCACAAACTACTCTACCGATAAATTTTCCATTCCTATGCTTTGGCTAGGTGGCGCATTAAATACCGAACCAGCAAGGATTGATAAAGTTTGCTCGCAGATTGACTTAGCCTCAACGCTACTAAATCAATTAAACTTGAACCATTCTAGTTTCGTATTCTCCAAAGACATCCTTAACCAGCACACACAACCATTCGCGTACTATGCATTTAACAACGGTTACGGCTTTGTATCGGCTACGGACACTATTATTTACGACCACGTAAGTCGAAAGTACATTATGCAGAATGGAGTAAATGCCGAAAAAACAACAGAACAAGCAAGCGCTTTCTTCTATGTTTATCAGGATGTGTTTTTGGGGTTGTAGAAAATAGTTGTTCGTTGATAGTTGATTGTTGTTCTTAAATTGACTAACGAGATAGTTGTTTCAGTATCTGCAATACAAAATCCCTCAACTTTGGTAAGGATAACAAAGTAATTAATAAGGATTGATGGAGAATTGGATGATTGGAGTGATACTCCATCAATCCATCAATCCATCTCTCCATTCCTCCAACATTCCACCTCTGTACCATTTCAAATTCTCAAATTCTCCTTATTTTCAAACTAAATTATCTATCTTAGAGTCACCAAACTCTAACCAATAACCTATGGGCGATTTTAACTCATTTCTCAATTTCCTAAAACTTGTTATTATTACCACATTCAGCCAGTTAACTTGGCTTTTAGGATTACTTTTTATTTTCGGGTTGATACTTTACCTCTTTGCACGCTTTACCCGTGTTACATACGTTAAAACAGCAGGTACAACGCTCGATATTGTTATTACAGGCTGGATTGGCACACCAATCCACGAGCTAGGACACGCAATATTCTGCCTGATTTTCCGCCATAAGATAACCGAAATGAAACTTTACAGCCCCAACTCCACCGATGGAACCATAGGCTACGTTAACCACTCCTACGATACCAAAAGCACCTACCAAAAAATTGGCAATTTCTTTATTGGCGTGGGGCCAATAATTTTTGGTGCAATGGTTCTGTACGCGCTGCTGTACTTTTTAGTACCCAACAACACCGATGTATTCTCGTCCATTGAGGAGCAAAGCAAAAGCCTAGTGCGTGGTGTACGTGGCGAGTGGGCTGGAGTGCTTGGCTCGCTATGGGACTCCACGCTTAACACACTTAGCGCGCTGTTCCGCAAAAGCAACTTTGCCGATTACAAGTTCTGGATATTCCTGTACCTATCAATGTGCATCTCATCGCATATGGAGCTAAGCCCACCCGATATAAAGGGCGCTTGGCGCGGGTTGCTAACGCTGGTAATTTTCTTCTTGGTGTTTAACATTATTATACTTGGACTTGAGGCCACAGGCGTAAGCGCACACTTTGGCAGCTGGTGGAGTTACTTTAAGCTGGAAAGCTACGCAACAGGCATAAACAAGTGGGTTGGCACATTTGGAGCGCTGTTTGTATTTGCCTCAATAATCTCGGGGTTAAATTTTGTGGTAACATATATTGGCCTATCCGGATATAACCTAATAAGGAAGAAGGGGTTTGTTAATCCGATATGGTAATTCATAAGATTTTTTTTACCACGAAGGCAACAAAGGTCTCCACAAAGTAGCCCAAAGTAAATGTCAAAAATGAATATTGAGGAAATATTTAAAAAGATTTTGGACTGTTCTTTCCAAGTTCATACCGCACTTGGACCTGGATTACTTGAAAGCGCATACGAAGAATGTCTTTACTATGAATTGAATAAAATCGGTTTAAAAGTTGAAAAACAAAAAGCATTGCCATTAGTATACAAAGAAGTAAAATTAGAAACGGGATACCGAATTGATTTAATTGTTGAGAATAGCATAATCATTGAGATAAAAGCAGTTGATTCATTATCGGATATTCATTTAGCACAAATTTTAACCTACTTAAAATTATCAAACTGCAAATTAGGCTTATTAGTAAACTTCAACGTAAGACACTTAAAAGATGGTATAAAAAGAGTAGTCTTATAATTTTCCTTTGAGTGCCTTTGAAATTTCCTTTGAGCGACTTTGTGGTTAAATTATTCATAATTTCAGAGATAAAATAGTCAGCAATCAAAACAAATTAAACAACCATGAAACAATCCCTAAAAGTAAAAATATCGAACCTAACCACCTGGATAATGCTAGGAACCATAGCGCTTATAATTCTCTGGTTTATTGGGTTTATAGTATCGGTAACTTTCGATTTAAATGTGTTTACAAGCCGCACATCGGAGTTTTTCTTCTCGTTTATTGGCTTTGCATTTGTGTTGGTTACGTGCGCTGCTATTCTAAGTATCAGCCTAAACATCAGCCTTATTGCCGATAGCAAAATTCAGGAAATAAAGCAGGATAGTTCAAAAACATTAATCACCAAAAAATTTATCTATACAAGCGGTTTGGTTGTTGCGCTGCTTATTGCATTCCTTTTTGCTGGCGATTACCTATCGCGCCAGAACGAGAAGGCAAAACTGGTTAACGAGGCCGAGGATTTAATTGCCCGCTACGAGAAATCCATAGAGGAACTAACCCTATTCATACAGGACACCGCCCAACTCGGCAAGATTCCCGAATTTCTTAATGTTCTATCGAACCAAAAGGAGGAATTCCCAACAATCACCATACTAACATCAGCTAAGTATAAAGATGAAACTGTATTCCTCGAAATTCCGGGTTGGACAACCAAAGAATCGTTAAAAAAGCCATACTTCGACAATTCGTTCTACAAATGCAGTATGAACGATTGTGATTATTTGCTTGAGGTTTTTGAAAAGGGCAAAACCGGGAGTTATTTCTGGACAGAGAAGAATAATTATAAGTATTACTATCCGTTCGAGAAGAATGGGAAAAAGATGCTGTTGCTTTTTTCGAAGTATGAACGTTACGGGAAGTTTGGGTCATAACCATCGTTATCCCAACGCTATCGAGCGCCTCCTGACGCGTGATACTTACCATCCACTTCCTTTGCGATGCAAAAAATCTGTACCATGCCTAGAATGGGCATAACGTGCATCGCAATTCTATGCTGCACATTCTTTAATCCGAGTAAAAACTCGGATAGTATGCCATACAGCAGAACTCGGCCTCTAATCTCAAAAAAATGTTTATTTTGCATCCAAATAAATTGAATTATGAATTACACCGATAAAGACCTCAGAGATGCCTCCATAATTGCCTTACGCGATTGTATGGGACTTCAGAAAACCGAAACACTGCTTATTGTTACCGATGAATTGAAGCGTGAAATTGGACTAGCCCTTCACAATGCTGGAAAGGAACTATGCACGGAGTCTATGCTGATTGAAATTAAATCCAGAGAAATAGACGGACAAGAACCACCCGCTCCAGTTGCAGCATTAATGAAATTGGTTGATGTGGTTGTTTGCCCCACCGAAATGTCGTTAACTCACACTAACGCTCGTCGCGAGGCGGCTGCTTTGGGCGTTCGTTTTGGCACAATGCCTGGTATCAATATCGATACTATGGTGCGCTGCCTTAATGCCGACTACGAAAAAATTATCGCTTTAACCGATTTTATTGCAGCAAAACTGGTTGGTGTTAGCACCATTAAGGTTGTTACCGAAAAAGGGACCAATGTGGTAATGCCTATTAAAGACCGTAAGATTCTTCCTAGCAAGGGCGTTATGCGCAATAAGGGCGAGAGTGGCAATTTGCCATCGGGTGAGGTTTACCTTGCTCCTTGGGAAGACCAAACCAATGGCAAACTGGTAATTGATGGTTCTATGGCCGGAATTGGAATGATTGAAACTCCAATCACCATTGAAATTGTTAACGGTTATGCCGAAAGCATTACTGGCGGCAAACAGGCCGAGCAACTTGCCGCTATGCTCGACAAGGTTGGACGCGACGCTAGAGCCGTTGCAGAATTTGGTATTGGCACAAACTACAAGGCTATCCTAACCGGCGAAATTCTTGAGGACGAAAAGGTATTTGGTACAATCCATATTGCCTTCGGCAATAATATCAGCATGGGTGGACGCATTGCTGTGAGCAGCCACCTGGATGGACTGGTTAAGGAGCCTGATGTTTACTTCGACGATGAACTTGTGATGAAAAAAGGCAAGATGATTGGGTTTGAAATTTAATTTTATCAAAAGAAATAGTGAAAGGGCTTTGGCAAGCTAATGCTAAAGCCCTTTTTGTTTTAATAAATTTTAATTCGGATAACTACCACATTTTCGCCTCTAAATGCTATTTTTACAAACAATTAGCACCCAATGCAATTCCAGTTTATTCAACCACACGAGGCGCTTAAACCCTACATCAAGCATTACTGGACAATGGAATCGTCCACGTTCGAAAGTGATGTTTGCGAACGAGTTATACCCACTGCGAATGTTCAGCTAATGTTTCACTACCATAAACCATTTGTGGTTAAGAATAACGACTCTACACTTACACATCAACCCAAATCAATAATAAGCGGCATCAACAACTCTTACTTCGATGTTTCAACCGCTGGTCAAGCAGGAGTTATTGCTGTGGTATTCAACCCAACAGGGGCTTGTCATTTCTTTAGGTTTCCGCTTATGGAGGTCGAAAACCAAAGCGTAAACCTTCGCGATATTTTCAACAAAGAAGTTATGCAGATTGAAGAAAAAATCTGTAACGAAACCCTTATGGGTATTAGAATTGAGTTGATTGAAGAGTTTCTCCTAAAAAAATTGTACCCAATCCATAACAGTAATCTCCTACTAATCCAGAATAGTATCAACCTAATAAAACAAAACCGAGGTCAGATAAGTGCACTGGAACTATCCGGTAAACTATCGGTTACAACCAAAAGCCTTGAGCGCAAGTTTTCGGCTCTGCTTGGCAAAACACCCAAGCAATTCATTAAGTTGATTCGTTTTCAGGAGGTGGTTTTGGATATTAGCCGCGATAGAAATATCGATTTAACTGAATACGCCTACCGCAACGGTTATTTCGACCAATCGCATTTTATAAAGGATTTTAAAAACTACACAGGATACACCCCCAAGGAATTCCTATCGCTCTGCTCCTGC
>CAZTVY010000089.1:0-9462 GCA_964617235.1 uncultured Rikenellaceae bacterium
CCTTTAAAGTTTGCTCCCTTTAATAGAGTTGAGATATAGAATGAAATAACAATAAAAACAATATCCAGCAATATCAATATAAAAACTCGACGATTCATTATCTGACCTTTGAATTTTAGTACCAAGATAGCTGTATTTTTATTTTTAGTATAGTTAAACAGAAGGTTTTTGATAATTCCATAAATTTCTTGCAGCTTTGCAGTGGATTAAAACCTGATACTATGCTTTCAATTAGGGAGATTTACAAGGAGGGGTATGGCCCATCGAGTAGCCATACGATTGGACCAGTTAGAGCAGCGGAGATGTTTTTTCACAAGCATCCCGATGTTAACAACTTTAGGGTGTCGTTGTATGGAAGTCTTGCATTAACAGGCAAAGGACACCATACCGATAGTGCAATTCGCAAAAGTTTTTTGCCTAAAACAGTTGAAATTATTTGGAAGCCAGAGGAGAATCTTCCATTGCATCCAAACGGATTAATTTTTGAGGCAATCTCCGAGAGCAATGCAGTGATTGACACTTGGGAGGTTTATAGTATTGGAGGTGGTGATTTAAAGGATAAAACAGGAATTCTTAATAGCAATCAGGTTTATGAGTTAAACTCAATGACCGAGATTCTGGAATGGTGTAAGCGCGAGGGTAAGGCGCTTTGGGAGTTTGTTGAGGATAATGAGGGCAAGGAAATTTGGGATTTTCTTCACGGAATATGGCATACAATGAAGGATACTGTTAAGCGAGGTATCGACAATGAGGGTGTTTTACCTGGGCCCATCAAGTTAGCTCGCAGGGCATCTTCGCAGTATACTAAGGCGTTGAATAGCCACGGAACAATGAAGAATGTGGGTTTGTTGTTTGCTTTTGCACTAGCCGTAGCAGAGGAGAATGCATCGGGGGGTAGGATGGTTACTGCTCCTACGTGTGGCTCTTCGGGAGTTTTACCCGCGGTGCTGTTTTACCTGAATAGCGAGGAGCATCTTACAGAACCTAAAATACTTAGAGCGCTTGCTACAGCTGGATTAATTGGGAATTTAGTAAAGTATAATGCTTCAATATCTGGGGCTGAAGTTGGCTGTCAGGGCGAGATAGGAACTGCCTGTGCAATGGCTGCTGCAGCAATGGCGCAAATTTTGGGTGGCTCTCCAACCCAAATTGAGTATGCCGCCGAAATGGGTATGGAGCACAACCTTGGCTTAACCTGCGACCCAGTGCTTGGCTATGTTCAAATTCCATGTATTGAGCGCAATGCAATTGCTGCATCAAAAGCATACTCTTGTGGGGTTTATGCTCTATCTTCGGATGGTGGACATAAGGTGTCGTTCGACCAAGCAGTGGAAACTATGGCTGAAACAGGCCGTGACATTCAGGTTGCATACCGCGAAACCGGTATTGGGGGGCTTGCTAAAAACTGGGAGCCATTCCAGTAGGAGATATTTACTCACATGGATAATTCTATCATAACACTGTCAGGGGCTTAAGCACTGACTGTGTTTGTAATTTATTTAATTACCTTTATTAAACCATACTCAACTTCCGTTTTTGGCACTTTTTAGTGAAAATAAAAGTTAACTTTATCCGTCAAAGGATATTTTGGTTATGAAGAAGTATTTGGTTTTAATTATCGTTCTGTTTCTGCTTATTGCAGGGCTGGTTACAGGTGTTTACGTATGGTTAAGTAGTAGGAATAAAACTACATCCGATGCAATTCAGGCAATACCTACCGATGCATCGTTGCTGTTTAGGATTGAGGATTACAGCAGGTTTCGGGCATCGCTCAACGGTAGTAAGGTTTGGGAATCCGTTTCGGATATTGATGCTGTGGGTGATGTAAACGCTGTTTTGGCTTTTATCGATAGCCTTCAGAACTCCAATGTGCTGATTAAAAATGCACTTCGTAACAATCCCCTATACATATCGTTAAGTGCAGAGGGAGGAGGGAACACTGCATTCCTTTTTGCGGTGAGGACTCCCGATGGGGTTAGTCCGTCCGAGCTTTACTCGATAGCCAAACTTCAGGCAATTGGGCTTTACAAGGAGGAGGAAAAGTACTTTAACGGCTCGTTAATCCTGAGTTTTAAGCAGAGCGGTACTCAATTCAACAATATCTCGGTTGTGGCTGAGAATGGATTGCTACTCGTGAGCAGCTCATCGTTACTACTGGAAAAATCGATATCACAGTTGGAGGGAAAGGTATCGTTGCTTACCAATCCACAATTTCAGGCAATTAGCAAAACATCAGGCACAAAGGTTGATGCCAATATCTACATCAACATAAAACATTTACCAGCACTGCTAAAGAATAGCGTTAAGGAGAAGTATAGGGGTGGAGTTAATACCCTAGGCGATATTGCACAATGGATTGAGTTGGACATGAACCTGTCATCCAGTAATTTTGTGCTATCGGGACTATCCAATGTGTCCGATTCTACAAACTCCTACCTGCGCATACTTACCAAGCAAAAGCCAATTGAAATGGAAATGCAGTCGGTTATTCCTACTGAATTAGGCTTGTTTGTTTGGCTTGGAATAACAAGTTTGGACGATTACCTTGAGGGCTACAGAGGTTATCTCGATAGGAAAGGCGAAATATTTAAGTATACCCAGAATTTAAGCGGATATCGCAAATTTCTGGGCACTGAACCCCAGGAGTTTTTTAAGGGTTTGATTGATCGTGAGATTGGAGTTGTGTTTCTGCCCACAGATGATAACAACAAATCCGATGAGTGGTTTATTATTACCCGCACTAAAAGTGCAAGTGCAGCACAATTACAGCTACAGAGCATTGTTGCAAACTATAACTTGGAAACTAAAGACGAGGTATCTACAAAGCCAACCGTTGTAAAAATTGATAAGGATAAATCCGTTGAGATATTCCATTTGCCAATTAAAGGTTTGCATAGCCTCCTTTTGGGTAGTTTATTTGCTCCAGTTTCGGACGAGTATTACTGCTTTATTGATAATTGGATTATATGGGGCTCATCCGTTGAGGCATTGGAGCGCTATGTTAAGGCAAATATCCGTAATACCGTTCTTGGCAACGATAATACTTACAGGCTGTTTAGCGGAGAGTTGCCCAAGAAATCGAACTATTTTATATACTTGAATCCATCAAAGTTAGGTAGTGTTGCTCAGGAGTTCTTGGATTCCAATGTAAAATTGAGCACTTCAACAGCCAGCATAAAGGGATTTAGCTATCAACTTATTGGGGGCAATGGTCTTATATTCAATACTTTTACGGCGATATCGGGCGAGGGTGTTCAAAAAACAGCCCAAAAGAACTTATGGGAAACCAAACTGGAGGCTGTGCCTATAATAAAACCTCAAATTGTGGTAAACCACACCAATAAGGAGAAGGAAATTTTTGTTCAGGATGCTGAGTTTAACATCTACCTTATCAATAATGTGGGGAGGATTCTGTGGAAGCGCAAGGTTGATGGCTCCATTATGGGCGATGTTACTCAGGTTGACCTATTTAAAAATCGAAAGTTGCAGTACGCCTTCAACACTGCCAGCAAGCTGTATGTTGTTGACAGGAATGGTAAGGATGTATCGGGTTTTCCTGTGCTTTACAGCTCGCCAGCAACCAACCCAGTTTCGGTAATCGATTACGATGGTAGTCGCGATTATAGGTTCTTTCAAGCCTGTGCCGACCGTAAAATATACGTTTACGACCCTAACGGTAAAGCCCTAAAGGGCTGGAAATTCGGGAAAACAGAGTCCACTGTTACCGATAGGGTTGGCTTTGCAAGGGTAAGCGGGTTGGATTACCTAATTGTTTTCGATGCTAACCGTCCATACCTACTAAATAGGAAGGGCGAAGATCGTGTTAAGTTAAAGCAATACTTTACCAAAGCGCAGTTTAGCACTTTTGCGCTCGGTTCCGACAAAAAAGGGAAATCTTTTATTGTTACAACCGACAGCATTGGGCTAGTCCGTAATATTTACCTCGATGGCGAGTTGGAGGATATCGCCCTACAGTCCTTTACCCGTTGGCACGCATTTACCTATCAGGATATTAATGGCGATGGCGCAAAGGATTATATTTACCTCGACAATAAAACGCTTTATGCGTTTGACAGTAGTAATGAGCCACTATTTCAACTAAAAATAAAGGATGAACTGAAACCCGAAATCCTATTCTTCGATTTTGGTGGCGATAACAAAATTGGCGTTGTATCCGAAAAATCAGGCAAAATATACCTAGTAAATAGTAAAGGAAAGGTTGAGGATGGTTTTCCCTATAACGGTTCCACATCGTTCTCAATTACCCGATTAACCAAGTCCAACAATATGAGCATAATTGTCGGCTCCAAGCAGGGTACGCTTATTAACTATGGAATAGGGAAATAAAAGATTTTTTATTGCAGGTATTCTAAACAAAACAGTTTTAGTACGGTTACTCTATGCTAGTAATTGTATAACTTTATCATCAAAATTGAATTTGCTATGGTTACTCGATTCTTTGCAATTGCAACGCTTTCAATATTAACGGTTTTTGCTGGTTGTACCAGCAAGCCAGAAACATCCAGTAAGCCTACAGTAGTGGTTAGTATTCTGCCACTAAAGTACTTTGTGGAGAAAATTGCCGATTCAACCCTTCAGGTTAAGGTGCTTGTACCTCCGGGTAGCAGCCCCGAGATGTACGAGCCTACTCCAAACCAACTGGTGGAGTTTAGCCAATCGGACATATACTTCTCCATTGGCCTGCTCGATTTTGAGAAGGGCTTGGAGCCCAAGCTTAAGGATGGCTACAAAACAAAGTATATTAACCTATCCAACGGTTCGAACCTTATTGAAGGCAGTTGTACGCATGGTGAGGAGCATAACCACAATCACGGAATAGATCCACATATTTGGGCATCAACCGTGGAGGGTAGGCATATTGCGAAGGTTATGTTCGATAATCTCATAGAGGTTTATCCTGCACACAAGGAGCGTTTTGCCCTAAATTATAGCAAGTTTATTACAGAGATTGATAGTTTGGATGTCGAAATTCGTAGCATTATAACTAATTCTGGAGTTAAAGCATTTCTAATTTATCATCCAGCATTGGGTTACTTTGCCCGCGATTATGGAATCACTCAAATGAGCATTGAGGAGGAAGGGAAAAGCCCATCGGCAAAGGGAATGCTAAATGTTATAAACAAATCCAAAGAGTTGGGAATTAAGGCGGTTTTATCGCAGAGCCAGTTCGATACCCATAACTCGCAGGCCATTGCTATGGAGATTGGTGGTGCTGTGGTTAAGGTTGACCCATTAGCCGAGAACTGGGCACAGAGTATGGTACAAATTGCCAACGCAATAGCAGGTAAATAGATGGAACAAAATTCAAAGTTGATATTAAAGGTTAGCAAAGCTGCTGTAGGGTATGGCAAGGAGGTTGTTCTTAGGGATGTATCGTTGGATATTTTTGAGAACGATTTTATTGGAATTATTGGTCCCAACGGTGGAGGTAAGACTACTCTTCTAAAATTGCTTATTGGGCAGCTGAAGCCGTTTAGCGGAGAGGTTAAGTATATTACCAATGGTGGAGGTTCGCTTTTTGGGTACTTGCCACAGGCTGGGCAGATTGATAAGAACTTTCCTATTACCGTTATGGAAGTTGTTCTGTCGGGTTTGCTTGCCAATCAGGGTTTGTTTGGTCGTTATGGGATAAAGCATAGGAAGAACGCGCTTGAGTATCTTAAAATGGCAGGCATTGAGCATTTGAAGAATAAGAGCATAGGCGAATTATCTGGAGGTCAACTACAGCGCACACTGCTTTGCAGAGCGTTGATATCTGACCCAAAGCTGCTGATTCTGGATGAGCCCAACACGTACGTGGACAGCAAGTTTGAAGGCGAGCTCTACGAGTTACTTAAGGAACTCAACAAGCGTATGGCAATTATAATGGTATCTCACGATATTGGAACCATAACATCGTACGTTAAAACAATAGCCTGTGTGAATGGTTCGTTGTTTTACCACAAGTCGAACCAAATTAGCACGCAACAATTGGCGGCGTATAACTGCCCAATTCAGATTATTGCTCACGGGCCAGTGCCTCATACGGTGCTTTTGGACCATAATCATAACGAGGAAGGTCATAAACATTAATGGTTAAGTTTAACTTTTCACAAACAACCAACAATACCAATGTTAGAGTTTTTCAGCTATCAGTTTATACAGAATGCCTTTTGGGCATCAATTTTAATATCGATTGTTGCCGGTTTTATTGGAACATACATTGTTGCCCGTAGGTTGGTTTTCCTGAGTGGTGGAATTACTCACGCATCGTTTGGGGGAATTGGTATTGCTTGGTATTTTGGGATTAACCCAATACTTGGAGCATCGGTATTCTCAGTGCTTACTGCGTTAGGGTTAGAGTCGCTTACAAAAGGAAAGGTTCTACGCGAGGATTCAGCCATCGGTATGCTTTGGTCGTTAGGGATGGCAATAGGTATATTCTTTGTGTTTTTAACCCCAGGATACGCACCAAACCTTATGTCGTACCTGTTTGGGAATATTCTTACAATTTCGATGGCCGATATTCAGTTGCTTTTAGCGCTGGCATTGGTGGTTACCTTATTCTTTGTGGTATTCTATAGTCCCATTCTGTTTATTTCCTTCGATCAGGATTATGCTCAAACCCAACACGTACCAGCTAAGTTTATTAGCTACACGCTAAAGGTGCTTGTGGCTTTGGCAATTGTTTTCTCAATTAGGGCAATTGGAATTATACTTTTGATATCACTTTTAACCATTCCTGCAAACATTGCGAACCTATTTACCAAGCGATTTGGCAGAATAATACTGCTATCGGGAATTATTAGTTTTCTGTCCATAGTTTTTGGAATTGTTCTATCGTTTAAGCTCAATGTACCATCGGGAGCAACCATTATTATTGCTTTGATGCTCTTTTACTTTGTTGCTAAAGTTATGGTATGGTTAAGGTTGATTGTTTTTAAGGAGACGCTTAAATAGGTATTATCTATCAAGATGCTTTAAAAGCATTAAGTTGCTGCTCCAGTAAATAGTAAAGGCAATTAGTCCAGTTAGGAAAACTGCAAGGAGTTCTCCTATACCCAAATCGCGTTCCCAGAATAAAAAGGCAAATACTATTCCTCCAATTAGACAAACCAAAGTTGTAAAAGGAATAATTGACAGCCCAATAACCTTATTATTCTTTGCAAACCTTTTCCATATTGGCAGAACAATAAAGTACTGAACAATTACCGCTCCAACAATGGATATTGGTAGAAAGTATTTAAGCAGATTTGCATCCTTTGCTACAAAGTTTAATTCACCGTAGATGGCGAATTTAACTACCACCAAAAGGAAGAGTACGTTGAATATTCCTATCATTACCGGGATGGTTGTTTTTGTGATTATCTTTTTCATTCTCAGAGGACTTTATTCTGAAAACGTCATCGTTTTACAATTATTATGTAAGGTTTATTTTTCGCAAGAGTCTCAAACCCTTGAGGGGGTGATTAAAAAAGAAAGATTAAGCATTGACTATAATTCACACAAAATCATCGAATTATAAAAATCTTTGAAAAATATTTCGGAATTTTGTAACCAATGGCTCAAGGGGTGCATCTTAACTTTGAACTAAAAAATAAAACTATGGAAGTTATAGCAGTTTTTATTCCAATTGTAGCAATTCTTGTTTCAGGTATTGCTTTGGTATACGCACTATGGGCACAGAATCGTGAGCGTATGGCAATGATTGAAAAAGGTATGGATGTTAGCGAAATTTATAAGAAACGTCCAGGAAATCCTAACTCTGCTGCAAAATGGGGATTCCTTTTGGTGGGTGTTGCTTTAGGGTTGATTATTGGAGCAATTCTAGTTCACTACACAGCACTTGCTGAGCCAGCTGTAATGTTTTCGACAATTTTCTTGTTTGGTGGTTTGGGATTATTGATTTACTACTTTACTATTGGTAAAAAGAATGGTAAACCTGAGTAGTTCGTTTACTAAGGCGAGTCAACAGGAAGTATTGGAATACCCATCGTTCGATGCTGTTTTTAAGGAGTATCAGAACATGGTGTATTCCATTGCTTTTCGTTTTACTGGAAATAGGGACGATGCTTTAGAGGTTGCACAGGAGTCGTTCATTCGGATTTACAAAGGGCTACCAAATTTCAGGGGTGATAGCAAGTTATCAACTTGGATTTATAGAATCACTGTAAATCAGGCCTTGATGCACAAGCGGAGTTCCCGAACTTTTGTAGATTTACCTGATATATCCGATGATCAGGTTTACTTTGGTGGTATTGCCAATGCAATTGAGATATTGGGAGTTGAGGATAGGAAACGATTCGTTACAAAAGCTTTGGATGAACTGGGCGAGGAGGACAGCACTATTCTGATGCTTTACTATATTGAAGATCAAAGCGTGGATGAGATTGCCCAAATTATGCAACTTACCCAATCGAATGTTAAGATTAAACTTTTTAGGGGACGAAATAAACTACACGAAAAGTTAACTGAAATGTTGAACGTTGAAGTAAAAAACTTACTATGAGCACGGTGAATAATAAGGATAGAGAGTTAAGCAGAATTCTTAGCTACGGAATGGTTGACGCGCCAGCCGAGTTAGATCTTATGGTTAAGAGAAGAATAGCGGAGGAATCAGTTGTTCAACCTAAACGTACCTATATGGGAATTGTTGCTGGCTGGGTGCCTGCTGTAATAAGTGTGGTTGGACTCGTGTTTGGAATTATTACATCAATTTTCATCTTTTTTCCTCAGTTTGGTGGTGCACTTGAGATTATCAACAAGGTTCTTTCGTTCATTCTAAGCCCAACTGTTATGATGATTGCTCTATCGGTTATTGTATTAATTCTAGTTGATTCCTTACTCGAAAAACGCTTCAGAAAAATTCAAATAAAGTTAGGATAGATTTTTGCTCCCACACTTATTTTCGGTTATTCTACACTCCTTAAACAGTAGAGAATAAAAGGCTTTAGCTTACATTAACTATCATCTTTTAAAAAAATTCTAATACTTTTTTGATGGTTTTAATTAAACCTATACTTTTGTGGAAACTAAAAAAACCAAAAAAGTGTAAAAAAGTATTTGTGATGAAAAATAGAATACTTCAAATGGCTCGAGAGATGTTTTTACGTCATGGTTACAGTAAAATAAGGATCGACGAAATATCATCAGAGTTAAATATCAGCAAGAAAACAATTTACAACCACTTTAGTAGTAAGGAGGAGTTGGTTTTTGCAGTAATTGAGCAAGGAATGATTGATATTGAGCAGGAGTTAACTGCCATTGAAAACAATCCTGCCAATAGTTATGAGGATAAAATTAAGTCAAGCCTATCCCTTTTAGGTGTTTGGGTTTCAAAGGTTGCTGTCCTAATTAATGATTTGAAAAGGAATTTACCCGAGGCATACGATGTAATAGTGAATTATAAGAAAGATCTTTTAATGCGACATGGTATGCGTATTCTTAATGAGGGTGTTAAGC
>CAZTVY010000090.1:0-9382 GCA_964617235.1 uncultured Rikenellaceae bacterium
GGTGCGCTATACCTAATACTTCTTGGCGATATATACTGAGGTTTAAGCACTTTTACTTGGTTATCGAATTGATTGTTTTGAAATATCAAAGTAACAATATCGGTGGTTGGGTTGATATTACCCAAAGGGCTTAAATTTACGTCGAGTTCAAGTTGCTGTGATGTTTTTAGAAAATCCACAATTACAGGCTGACGAACTCTGGCATCCATTGCCAGAATTGGCTCAACAGCCATAAAGCGTTGCTGAAGCACAACTTTACTATGGTCGTAACTATCAACAATTCTTAGAATATAGTTACCCGATATTTTTAGGTTGATATTCCTATTGGGTAAGGTAAGGCTATAGTGAATGTAAGAGGTTGATGTTCCCAAGGAATTTGTATACTTGTCTACCCTATTGAACTCAAATCCATCGCAAAAATCCATAAAAATTAAGTTGGATGGTTCCCAATCATATGTGCAGTGAATTATTGTGTAGTCGTACGAAGTACTTTCGTCCGATAAATCATCAAATTCAACAGTGATGGTCTCATTGGTATTAAGTTCAATAATTGGATTGTTTAAATCGCGTCCAGTTTTGTATGCTTTTACCGATTTGATGTACGATTCTGAGATTTTTGTCAAAATATTTGTTTCGCCTTGAACAATTTGATAGGACGCGGCGTTGTTATTTCCGTAACAATAAAGGGTGGTTGTCAAGGAAATGAAATATATCGACAGTTTTATATATGAATATATCGAAATGTTGATAAACATCAATGAAAAAATGTTAAAATTTGAACTCAAAGATATTACTTTTACAACCCTAAAAAAATGAATTTGTTGATTAACACTTGATCTGCTACAAAATAAACGCCATTCATTTTTTTTGATTGTCCAATGTTCTTTTTCAATTTAATTTGACATTGGATGTAATTTTCAATAAATTGATTAGGAATTAGATAGGTAAATCAATATAAACAAAAAAGTTTAAAAACGGATAACATGTCGAAGGTAATTAAAATTAGGAAGGGGCTTAATATTCCTCTGGTTGGACAACCGGAGAAAGTTCTTATCCGAGCCGATATGGCAGAAACATATGCTGTGAAGCCGTCCGATTTTCCGGGATTGACTCCAAGGTTAAATGTTCAGGTTGGCGATAAGGTGAAAGCAGGAAACCCGCTTTTTCACGATAAGTATCGCCCAAATATAGTTTTTAGCTCGCCGGTTAGTGGCGAGGTTGTTGAGGTACGCCGAGGCGATAGACGAGTTATTGAGGAGGTTGTTGTAAAGACAACAGGCAGTGTGGATTACGAGCAGTTTGAGGCCGTAAGCCCCGTGCAATTAACCCGGGAACAGGTAGTTGAAAAACTATTAAAGTCGGGAACTTGGCCATATCTTCGTCAACGTCCTTACGGTATTGTTGCAAACCCAGACGATAAGCCAAAATCAATTTTTATATCATGTTTTGATAGCGCACCCTTGTCTCCAGATATGGATTTTGCCGTTAATGGAGAACAGGAGGCCTTTCAGGCTGGTATTGATGCTCTAAAAAGATTAACCGAAGGCGAAATCCATTTGGGACTTAATGCCGATTACCCTGCTTCGAGCGTATTTGCCAAGGCTAAAGACGTTCAATTACATCACTTTACTGGTCCACACCCAGCAGGTAATGTGGGGATTCAAATTCATCATATTGACCCAATTAACAAGGGCGATGTTGTTTGGACAGTTAATCCGCTAGATGTTATAATCATTGGACGTTTATTCCTTAAGGGTGTATACGATGCCACAAAGGTTATTGCTCTTGCTGGTTCAGATGTGGTTAAGCCTCGTTATTATCGTATAGTTTCAGGTGCAAGAGTTGATAGTATTCTCAAGGATAATTTGGTGAAAACTGACAATGAGCATAGGATTATCAGCGGTAATGTTCTAACTGGTGCAAAGGTAGAGTCTATCGGATTCATTGGTTTTTATGATAATATGGTGACAGTTATTCCAGAGGGTAAGCATCATGAGTTTTTTGGATGGATGGCTCCTGGATTCAACAAGCATAGTGCTTCGCGCACTTTCTTTTCAAAGTTGTTACCCGGTAAAAGTTTTAAACTCGACACTAACATCAATGGTGGCGAGAGAGCTTATGTGTTAACGGGTCAGTATGAGAAGGTGCTTCCAATGGATATTTACCCAGTGCATCTTATTAAAGCAATTCTTGCAAACGATATTGATAAGATGGAGCAGTTGGGGATTTATGAGGTTGTGGAGGAAGATTTGGCTCTCTGCGAGTATGTTTGTACATCGAAGGTTGAAGTACAAGAGATACTCCGCAAGGGTATTGAGTCTATGATTAAAGAATTAAGCTAGCAATTTAAATATTTTCTATAATGAAGGCATTACGAAGATACATAGATAAGATTAAGCCAAACTTCCAGAAAGGGGCCAAGTTTGGTATGTTCCATTCCACCTTCGATGCATTTGAAACTTTTCTTTTTGTTCCCGATAAGGTAACAACTAGGGGCAGCCATATTCGCGATTCCATTGATATGAAACGCACTATGACTGTGGTTATTATGGCTCTTATGCCTGCAATGCTATTTGGAATGTGGAATGTTGGTTATCAGCACTCCTTAATGATTGGCGAAAGTTGGACTCTTTGGCAGAATTTCTGGTTTGGATTCCTTAAGGTTTTACCAATTATAATTGTTAGTTACGGGGTTGGACTAGGAATTGAGTTTGCATTTGCGCAATCGCGTGGACACGATGTAAACGAGGGCTTTTTAGTTTCGGGGTTGCTTATTCCACTAATTATGCCAGTGAATGTTCCACTTTGGATGGTTGCCATTGCAACTGCTTTTGCGGTGATAATTGGCAAGGAGGTTTTTGGTGGAACTGGAATGAACGTTTTCAATCCTGCACTACTAGCAAGAGCGTTCCTGTTTTTTGCTTACCCTTCGCATATGTCGGGCGATAAGGTTTGGATTGCCGCTGCTGAAGGCGATAAAATAATTGATGGTTTCTCCGGTGCAACTCCACTTGCAAGTGCTGCTGCACATCAAATGGATAAAATGCCATCGGTTTACGATATGTTTATGGGATTTATTCCTGGTTCAATTGGCGAAACATCCACATTGGCAATACTAATTGGTGCTGCAATACTAATAATATCAGGTATTGGTAGTTGGAAAATTATGCTATCGACCGTTATAGGAGGATTAACCGCTGGTTATTTGTTCAATATTTTTGCCGTTAACCCCTATATGGAAGTTCCTGCTTGGCATCACCTGTTATTGGGTGGATTTGCGTTTGGTGCTGTATTTATGGCTACCGACCCTGTAACCGCTGCTCAAACAGAGCGTGGTAAGTGGATTTATGGTTTCTTGGTGGGTTTCCTTGCATTGCTAGTTAGGGTTCTGAATCCTGCATATCCAGAGGGTATGATGCTTGCAATTTTACTGATGAATGCTTTCGCGCCATTAATTGATTACTACGTGGTTGAAGCAAACATCAGCAAACGATTAAAGAGAGCCAAAAAGGTTGCTAAATCATAAAGATATTGATTATGGGAATACTAGATAATTTCAAGAAAATGGATAGGAATAGCAACCTTTACACCTTCCTGTATGCATCGGGTATGGTAATTCTGGTTGCTGCGCTCCTTGCCATTGCTGCTACATCGCTTAAGCCTGCGCAGCAAAAGAATAAGGAAACGGAGAAAAAAATTGATATTCTAAAATCGCTTGGTAAGGCCGATGGTGTTGAAACAGCAGCCAATAAGCATAAGTTTGTTGAGGATGCATTCAATAAGTACATCGCCGAGATGTTTGTGGTTAACTCCAAAGGCGAAAAGGTAGAAGGAGTTGATGCCTTTTCTATAGATTTAAAGGCAGAACAATCAAAGCCTCTAGAGCAGAGAAATTTTCCAATTTATAAGGCCACGTTGGATGATCAAAGTATAAAGTTTATTATACCACTTAGAGGACGAGGACTTTGGGGGCCAATATGGGGCTATATCTCTCTGAACGATGACTACAACACCATTTATGGAGCAACCTTTGCTCATCAGGGCGAAACTCCAGGTCTTGGTGCGGAAATTAACACACCTGAGTTTCAGAAACAGTTTGTTGGAAAATCAATTTTTGATGTCAATAATAAGTTTGTCTCTGTACTTGTGGTTAAGGGTGGTGCAGATAAATCTGACCCCCACGCTGTTGACGCAATTTCTGGTGGTACAATTACCAGTAAAGGGCTTGAGGCAATGATCAAAGATTGCCTAAGCGGATATGAAACATACTTTAACAATCAAAAGAAATAAAGACCATGAGTGAGATTAAAGTGAATGATCCATGGTTCTCGGCCAAGAACTTAAAGTTACTTACTGAGCCAATAAACTCAAAAAACCCAATTACTGTCTTGGTTTTGGGTATTTGTTCGGCGCTTGCTGTAACAGTAAAAATGAAACCAGCATTTGTTATGGCTGTTTCCGTTATGATTGTTACTGCTTTTTCAAACCTGATTATATCGTTGCTACGCAATACAATTCCAAATCGTATAAGAATTATTGTTCAATTGGTGGTTATTGCAGCATTGGTTATTCTTGTTGACGAAATCCTGAAAGCCTACGTTTACGATGTTAGTAAGCAGTTGTCGGTATTTGTGGGGTTGATTATTACAAACTGTATTCTTATGGGACGCTTGGAGGCTTTTGCCCTTGGTAATAAACCGTGGCCTTCGTTTGTGGATGGTATTGGAAACGGATTAGGATACGGTGTTATTCTAATTGTTATATCGTTTTTCCGCGAATTACTTGGCTCTGGCACAATTTGGGGTTACAGGGTTATACCTGAATCGTACTATATTGTTAATGGTGGATTCTACGAGAATAATGGTATGATGATTTTACCTCCTATGGCACTGATCCTTGTAGGTGTAATTATATGGATACAGCGTAGTAGAAACAAGCAACTCATTGAGGAATAATAAAATATACTGACCATGGAAAATTTGATTAATATATTTATTCGCTCAGTCTTTATTGATAATATGATTTTTGCATACTTCCTAGGTATGTGTTCATATTTGGCAGTATCTAAAACTGTTAAAACATCTACAGGGCTTGGCGTGGCAGTAATATTTGTGATGATTGTTACTGTTCCAGTTAACTATTTGCTTAACAAGTATCTATTGCTTCCCGGTGCATTAACTTGGCTCGATGAGAGTTTTGCTACGTTGGATTTGAGTTTCCTATCTTTTATAATGTTCATTGCTGTTATAGCATCAATTGTTCAGCTAGTTGAAATGGTTGTTGAGAAATACTCCCCTTCACTCTACAATGCTTTAGGTATTTTCCTTCCACTTATTGCTGTAAACTGTGCAATTCTTGGTGGATCGTTATTTATGATGGAGCGTGAGTATGAAACTGTTACCGAGGCTACTGTTTTTGGGTTTGGCTCTGGTGTGGGTTGGTTTCTTGCAATTGTTGGTATTGCCGCAATTCGCGAAAAGTTGAAATACTCAAATATTCCTAAGCCCTTAAGAGGTCTGGGTATTGCGTTTATTCTCACTGGTTTAATGGGAATTGCATTTATGACATTTATGGGGATTAAATTGTAAACTGAAAAAAATCTAAAGCTATGATATTACTTTCAAGTAGCAGTTTTATTTTAATTGGTGCAATTGTGGTATTTCTACTTGTTACGCTTTTATTGGTGGGAATACTTCTCTATGCAAAAACCAAATTAACCCCATCGGGTAGTGTTAAACTAAGCATTAACGAAGGCGAGAAAGTTCTTGATGTTGAACCAGGCGGTACAATTCTATCAACTTTAAGTAATAGTGGCATATTTTTGCCCTCTGCTTGCGGTGGTGGTGGTACCTGTGGTATGTGTAAGTGCCGCGTTGTTGAGGGTGGCGGATCTATTCTTCCAACCGAGGTTAACTTTTTTACCCGTAAGCAGCAGAACAATAACTGGCGCTTAGGATGCCAAGTTAAAGTACGTGAGGATATTAAAATTGAAGTTCCCGAAGAGGTTATGGGTATTAAAAAGTGGGAGTGCGAGGTGGTTTCCAACCACAATATGGCTACTTTCATTAAGGAGTTCAAGGTGAAGTTGCCCGAAGGCGAAAAGTTACACTTTAAATCGGGGGGATATATTCAAATAGATGTACCTAAGCTTGAGGTTGATTTTGGAAAGGATATATTTGTTGAAGAGGAATACCGCGATGAGTGGGATAAGTACAAGATGTGGGATTTGAAGATGAAAAACCCCGAGGAAACCTACCGTGCATACTCTATGGCTAACCATCCTGCTGAGAATGATATAGTTATGCTTAATATTCGTATTGCTACGCCACCTTGGGATAGAGAAAAAGGTGCATTTATGAATGTTAACCCTGGCATTTGTTCCAGTTTCATTTTCTCGCGCAAACCAGGAGATAAGGTAATGATATCGGGTCCTTACGGAGAGTTCTTTATTAAGGATACCAAAAACGAGATGATGTTTATTGGTGGTGGTGCAGGTATGGCTCCTATGCGTTCGCATATTTTCCACGAGTTTAACACCAACAAAACTAAGCGAAAGGCTACGTTCTGGTATGGTGCTCGTTCGAAACGTGAAATTTTCTACGAGGAGAATTTCCGAAAAATTGAGAGTGAGTTCCCTAACTTTAAGTTCAATATTGCCCTATCGGAACCAAAGCCAGAGGATAACTGGGACGGCTATGTAGGTTTTATCCATCAGGTTATTTACGACAATTACCTATCGAAGCACGATGCTCCTGAGGATATTGAATACTACCTATGTGGACCGCCTGCAATGAACGATGCAGTTCAGAAAATGCTCTACAATCTAGGTGTTCCCGATGAAATGATTGCATTCGATGATTTTGGGGGATAACAGCACAAAAAGATTAACTTTTATTAACAGCCCTTTAACCTGCGTTAGCTGAAATGGGTTTTATCTTTGTAGCGTATTTAAAACGAAAGAGTTTTCTCATAGACTTTTAGTTTTAGAGTTAGGTTTAGGTTTGGTTTTAGGTTAAGGGTTAACAAATGCGGATACTGCTGGTTACAGTATCCGCTTCCTTTTTTTATGGGGGGTATGATTTGATTATAAGAGTTAATGCAACAACCCCCTTTAAGGGTTTATAACCCTAGAGGGGGGAGGATATTCTAATAAAAGAATTTGGATTATACCGCTAGATATTTCGCAACCGCCTCAGCACATTTATCTCCATCTAACGCAGAGGAAACTATTCCACCAGCATAGCCAGCGCCTTCGCCCGAAGGGAACAAACCCGAAAGGGTTACATGTTGCAACGTTTCTGGGTCGCGAGGAATACGAACTGGCGACGATGTGCGCGATTCTACTCCGAGTATAACAGCCTCATTGGTTAAGTAACCACGCATTTTTTTACCAAAGGTTTTGAATCCTTCCTGTAAACGTGTGCCAATATGCTGTGGTAACCATAAATTCATTTCCGATGAGTTTAATCCGGGGTGATACGAGCAAGCAGGCAGGTTTGACGAAAAACGACCCTCAACAAAATCGACCAAGCGTTGGGCTGGTGCCTGAACACCATACCCGCCGTGTTTGTGTGCAAGCATTTCCAACTGATGTTGGAATTCCAATCCCGCAAGTTCTCCATACTTTGAGTAATCTCCCAAATCTTCGAGCCTAATTTCAACAACAATTCCAGAATTTGCCCATTTGGAGTTTCTTAACGATGGGGACATACCGTTCACAACAACCTCATCAACACCAGTTGCCGCTGGAACAATAAAACCTCCTGGACACATACAGAATGAGTAAACTCCACGACTTTCCACTTGATGGACTAATGAGTATGATGCGGCTGGTAAAAACTCGTTACGTGAAATTCCGTGGTACTGAATGGAGTCGATTAACGATTGAGGATGCTCCACCCTAACCCCCATAGCAAATGATTTTGCTTCAATTTTAATTCCCTGACGAAGCAACATCTCATAAATATCGCGAGCCGAATGACCTGTGGCAAGTATTACCGCTTTTGTCGAAATTTTTTGTCCATCGCTTAGTTTTATGCCCGAAACTTTACCGCCATCGGTTGTAATTTCGGAAACCCTAGCGTTGAATATAAATTCGCCACCGTGATTGATTATATTTTCCCTGATGTTTACAATAATTCCGGGAAGTTTATTGGTTCCAATATGAGGGTGTGCCTCGTACAGAATTTCTGGCTCAGCTCCGTGATTGCAAAGTGCGTGAAGAATTCGTTTGTAATCGCCGCGTTTTTTTGAGCGGGTGTAAAGTTTTCCGTCGGAAAAAGTGCCTGCGCCACCCTCGCCAAAAGCGTAGTTTGAGTCTGGGTTTAGTTTATGCTCACGGCTGAGTAATGCAATATCGCGCTTGCGGTCGCTTACCTGTTTGCCGCGTTCAATAACTATGGGTTTAAAGCCCAATTCAATCAACCTTAATGCTGCAAAAAGACCTGCAGGACCAGCACCAACCACAACAACTGGTTCGGCTTTAGAAACATCGCGATAGTTGAATTTTGGTTCGTCCAACGAAATTGGCTCGTTGGGTTTGAATACCCTGATGCCAATATTTACCATCACCTTACCACGTCGTGCATCAATGGATTTACGGGTAATTACAAATTTTCCAATATCAGTGAATGCAATTCCCAGTTTGGCAGCAATTGCCTTCTGCAACGATTGATTATCGGCAGCACGTTCTGGCGATAATTCTAAAATTATATCGGTGGGCATTTTATACTAGAAGTGAAAAGTTAATGAAAAACTATTTCGAATTACAATCAACGAACAACTATCAACTAAATAAGTTTACTCAAAATGGAATGATATTACAATCATTTGTGAGCGCATTTTATCAATTGCATATCGGTAATTCTCAGCGCCTTCGGCATAATCATCCGAAATGGCATTGAAAATTCCTGCCGACCATTTAATTTCAGTGGAGAATTTAAAGTAGTTAAGGAAAAAGTCTATTCCAAATCCAACTTCGTAGTAAAAGTCTGATTTTTGAAGTCGAACCAGTACGCCATTTTCAACTTTTAATCGCTTATAGGCAGCCAAATCAATTCTGTAATTACCACCAAAAATTAGGTATGGCCTAATGTTATTGTGACGTTGGGAGAGGTATTTAATACTCAAGGGCAACTCAATAAAAGACGATTCAAGTTTCATTGATGTCTCCAGAGTAGATTTATTGTCCTCTATCCTGTAAAAGTCAAGATTACGCTGACCAAATGAGTAGCCCGGAAGGAAACGTAAATGTAAATTCTCTGTTAAACGTAGGTCGCAAATAGCATTTACGTTTAACCCAGGTGTTATTTTTGTTACATCGGTAAAATACTGAAATTCGCTTCCATCTTCAGCCACCTCTGTTTTATTACTGTTCTTAATA
>CAZTVY010000091.1:0-9358 GCA_964617235.1 uncultured Rikenellaceae bacterium
ACCTGAATAATTCTGCTTTTTAGCGTGCTAACGGGTAATAGTTTATCCTGTTGGGTAGAACTAATTCCGTACAGGCCAATTCCTAAACGCACCATATCGAACTGTGCGTTGGGGTATCGTTCAATTCCTCCCGTATTCAGGATGTGCCTAATTGGCGTGTATCCTATTGCTTGGGCAATTTCATTGCAGGTTTTAGCGAAGGTATCTATTTGAAGTTGAGTAAAATTGTCGTGCTCTGTCTCGTCGCTGGCGGCTAGGTGTGAGAATATGCTCCTTACTTTAATCAACTTGTTTTGCTTGAGCATCGAAATCAACTCAGGAATTTCGTTTGGAGTAAATCCCAAACGGTGCATTCCGCTATCAATTTTGATATGAACAGAGTAGCTGCTAACTCCCATTCTGTCGAGCGCAGCAATAAATTCCTTAAGACCAGTAAAGCTGTAAATCTCGGGTTCCAACTCATACTCAATCATCAGCTCGTACGTCCCGAACGATGGGTTTAGAACAATGATTGGTAGCGATATTCCAGCCTCGCGTAATGCTACGCCCTCATCGGCAAAGGCAACACCAAGAAAATCGACCCTGTGGAATTGTAGTAGATTTGCAATCTCGAACGAACCACTTCCATACGAGAATGCCTTAACTAATGCCATAAGTTTTACATTGGGCTTTAGCTGGCTACGGTAGAAGTTTAGGTTATGTACCAACGAGTTTATGTTGACCTCAAGTACTGTTCGGTGACTTTTTTGCTCCAGAATTGCCGATATACGCTCAAAATGGAAAGCGCGGCTACCCTTTAGCAGTATGGCCGAATTGCTAATTTGTCGTCGACTAAAATTCTGTAGAAACTCTGTGGTATCGGCATAAAACTCCTTATCGATGCTGAAAAGGTTGGAGAACTTTGACATCTCCGTTCCAATGCCAATTATCTTGTTGATACCTTTTTCCTTGGTTAGCAGTGCAACCTCGGAGTAAAGTGTTTCGGGTTTTAATCCGCTTTGCATTATATCCGACAGGATAAGGATTCTATTGCTATGCTGCTTTTGCTGAACAAGAAAATCGAGAGCCACTTTTAACGAGCCAATATCGGAGTTGTAGCTATCGTTTATAATTGAGCAATTGTTGATTCCCTCCTTCAATTCCAGTCGCATTGCCACCTGCGTTAACTTGGCCATTCGTTGCTCAATGGTTTTATAGTCGATATTAAGAATCAGCATCAGGCACAGGCAGTGCATAGCATTTTCAATGGAGGCCTTATCGGAGAAAGGGATGCTGAATGCAAAAGGTGTGTTTTTGTAATTTATGCTGATTTTCGATGATTTTGAATCGATTTCTATTTTCTCAATTCTTACATCGGCACTTGAGGAATGTCCCCAAGTTAAGAGTTGAGTTGTGTTTTTGTTGATATTGCTGATTATTGCATTACTAACCTCTGCGTGGTCGGTGCAGTAAATTAGTTGCTTTACCCATTTGAATAGCTTTAGTTTCTCTGTTATTTTTTGTTCAATATCAGCAAAATTCTCCTGATGCGGTAAACCGATATTTGTAAATATTCCAATTTCGGGGTTGATAATTGGTTGGAGCTTATCCATTTCGCCTACTAGCGATATTCCTGCCTCAAAAATTCCCAGTTGAAAATTCTCGTCCATTTGCAGAACTGAAAGCGGAACACCAACCTGTGAGTTAAAGCTTTTTGGGCTACGTACAATCCTAAAATTGCCCGAAAGCAGCTGGTTAAGCCACTCCTTTACAATAGTTTTACCATTGCTGCCCGTAATGCCAACCACAGGGTAAGCGTATTTACTCCGATGGTAAGCCGCCAGTTTTTGCAATGCATCCAAAGTGTTACCACATACTATAAAAGTTGCATTGGGGAATTGCTCTGCAAGTCCTTCAGAATTGCTTACCAAAAAAGCCCTGACATTTTGAATGCTGTAGAGCTCGCCAATAAACCTATGACCATCGTGATTTTGCCCCACAATGGCAACAAATAATGCTCCGTTTCCGCCATTAGGAGTTCTACTATCGATAGTAATTAGCGATACTGGAATATCAGAATTGCCAATTAGTTTGGCATTTAATATTCGTGCAATCTCGGATGTGGTGTAGCGTAGCATTTTGTAAAACATTTTTGTTAGTACAAAAATAGTTTATTGATTAGATTTTGATTCATAAAGATTCATAACTATTACAATTAATATCTAACATGACATTTTCCATGATTCTCTGTTCAATTATTTTTTACTTTTGTAAACACTGGTATTATTCAAAAAATTAAACTTAAACTACTCTCCATGCGATGTGAACATAAGCTTTTTCATGGTAAAACATTAGCGATACTTACTGGGGGAGGTGATACTCCAGCAATAAATTCAAGTATTGAGGCAATTCGGAACAGAGCATCCTTCTTAGGCTACAAGGTTTATGGGATAAGGCATGGCTGGAAGGGACTTTTAGGAAACGGCGATGTGTTGGATTTAACCAACCAGCCTTACGATGGTTTTTACGGAGGAACTGCATTACGCTCAAGTAGAACTAATCCATTCCCAACCTCTAAGAATCCAGAGGATAGAGTTCCTCAAATCCTCAAAAATCTAGAGCGATATAAAATTGATGTTATTGTTACCATTGGTGGCGACGATACAAATGGTGTAGCCAAGAAATTGTACGAGTTGCACGGTATTCCTGTAATTGGATTTCCAAAGACCATTGATAACGATTTAAGCACAAGAACCATACATTCATACAATGGGAATAATATTGAAGCAGTACTTTGTCCTGGATTTCCTTCTGCATCAAAGGGTGTGATGGAGTATGCTGCACGTATTAGAACAACAGCCGAGTCGCATTCAAGAATTATTCTTCTGGAGGTTATGGGCCGCGATGCAGGATGGTTGAATGGCGGCGCAGCCTGTGGTGGTGCCGAAATGGCCTTAATACCGGAGGTTGAAATCACAAAAGAGCGAAAAGACTTTTTCCTTGAAAGTGTAAAGGAGGCCTATATGCGCTCTCCCAAAAAGTCGTTGGTTATATCGGTTTCCGAGGGGGTTAAATGGTACGACCCAATTAAGGATAAGACCGATTTTGTTTTTGCCAGCGCCGAGGTCGATGAGTTTGGGCATCCCCGTTTTGGAGGAATAAGCGGTGTAATTGCTTCTGAAATCACCAATAAACTAGGCATTCAGGCACGTGCTGAGGCAACTGGCTACTACGCCCGTTCGGGCGAATGCCGATTATACGACAGGCGCTTAACCACAACGCTTGCCGATAAGGTGGTTGACCTACTACTCCGCGAGGATTATGGCCAAATGCCTGTGATGAAGAAAATGGTTCAGTTCCAGGAATTGGAGGAGTTCAACACAACCTCAATAGATATGGGCGATATATGCAATAAATCGCTTCCGATGGACTACTACGATATTAATAAGTTTAGATTCTCAGATGCATACCTCGATTATATGCACTACATCGTTGGTAAACCAAACTTCTTGAAGTTCGATTACGATTTTCCGGTGGTTATTCCGGAGGAATAATACACTTCGAGGTAAATATTTTATTACTAACGCTGACATGACTTGAAATCCTGTCAGCGTTTTGCATTTGGGAAAAAATTCAATTGGTAGATATTTTTTTTGATAAAACTAGGTAACAAATTTCACTTGAATCGGATGTAACAGTGATTTTAGTTTTAGTGAAGTTGAAAAAAAGGATTACTATGGATTTGTTTAAAATCATCGAATTGCTTAAAGCATTTGATTACTATGTTCATTCCCAGACAACAGGGAGACCCAAGGAGTTTGCCAAAAAGCTAAGTATTAGCGAGAGCTCTTTGTACCGTATGCTTAGAGAAGTTAAGCAAATGGGAGGCAAAGTGGAATACAACTATAAACTGAAAAGCTACTGCTACAAGGATGGTAGTAGATTCTATTTCGGGTTTCAATATTTCTACCAACCCGAGTACGGATATAACTGTTTGAAGGACAACAATGAAAGAATTGTTGACTTCAACAGAATTGACCCATACCCCATAGAGAATTAAATCATGTTTTTTAACATATTGTCAATTGCATGCTGTCAGAATCTGATAGTATGGCAAAGTAATTTTGCAAATTAAATATCAAAAAACATATAAAATGTCTGATTCAAAGAGAATTTACCCTGTCTTTATTATACAAAGTTCGGTAGAGGGTTATTTACATTCCATTTCGAAAAGAAGTAAAAAAATCTATTGGTTGATACTGCTGATTATAGTAGGAACTCTAGCATCTATGCCTTTTATTTTGGTAGACGTTACTATTCGAACATCAGGATTGATTAAGTCAAGCATTGAAAAGCAGCAAATTGTCTTGCCATTTGGTGGTAAGGTTATATACACAAAGTTAAGGAATAATTTAAGGGTAAATGCAGGCGATACAATTCTAGTAATAGACACCATACCCATTTGTTCTAAAATTAGAACTTTAGAGTTTAATCTTGCTGAGTTAAAATCATATCAGAACGATTTGGGGTTGCTTATTGAACATAATTTTTTAAGACAAAAATTCAATCCAAAGAACTTGACAACTTCCAAGTATATGCTTGATGTAAGTAGTTTTCAGCGTCAAATATCAACACAAAGCAATAGGATTGATAAGTTTAAAAAAGAACATAGCCGAAACACCCTTTTATACAAGCAGAAAATAATTGCTGAGGTCGATTTTGAAACAAGTAAGTACAACTTGGACAATGAGGTTTTATTGCGAAATCAATTTATAAGCCAGCAGTTAACCAACTGGCAAGCAAGCCTTACGGAGATATCCAACCAAATTCCAAAGATTGAATCTGAAATTGAAACGGCATATAATGAACTTGGCAAGCATTTTATTTCGGCAACCTTGAGCGGAACTATTCAACAAAGCAATGAGTTGCAAGTAGGTAGTATTATTTATGCCAATCAAACAATTGCAGAGTTGTCGCCCGATTGCGAGTTAATTGCTGTTTGCTATGTGCAACCCAGCGACATTGGTCTTATACGGGTTAATCAGGATGTGAAAATACAGGTCGATGCTTTCAATTATAACCAATGGGGTTTGCTACCTGCAACCATAAAGGAGGTTTCTGATGATATAGTAAGTGATGGGCAGAATAATATGTACTTTATTGTTAAGTGCGAATTGTTAGAAAACCATTTAACGCTTCAAAGCGGATTTAAAGGACAAATTAAAAAGGGGATGACCATTTCGTCGAGAATTATTGTTACGGAGCGTACTGTTTATGATTTACTGTTTGATAAGGTTGATAGTTGGTTTAACCCATACACTGAAATGCAATAGAGGAAATGAGAGTAAAACAAAGAGATATTACGGATTGTGGTGCAGCCTGTTTGGCTTCAGTTGCAGCGCATTATAAGTTGAATTTACCTATAGCAAAAATTCGGCAGTTAGCTGGTACCGATAAGAAAGGCACCAATGTTTTGGGAATGATAGAGGCGGCTCAAAAAATGGGTTTCCAAGCAAAAGGTGTAAGAGGTGACTTCGATAGCCTTTTCAAAGTCCCAAAACCTTCAATAGCACATGTGGTTGTTAAGGAGGTTCTACAACACTTTGTGGTAATTACCAAAACAACCAAAGATTACATTGAGGTTATGGATCCCGGCGATGGACGGTTTCATAAAATACCGCACGAAGAGTTCAAAAAGACATGGACGGGAGTATTGATTCTTCTTGTACCCGGCGAAACATTTAAACCCAAATCCGAAAAGGTTTCATCATCCTTTAGATTTTGGAATCTTGTAAAGCCCTATAAGGGAGTATTAACCCAAGCAATTGTTGGCGCAATATTGTATGCGGTTTTGGGCTTGTCAACTTCAATTTATGTGGGGAAAATTGTAGATTATGCTATTCCTAGCAACAATGCCAATTTGCTGAATCTTTTAGGAATTGCTATGCTAATAATAATTGGGTTAAGGTTCTTGCTTAACATATTCCAGTCGGTTTTTGTTTTAAAAATTGGACAGAGGATAGATGCCTCGCTAATTCTAGGATACTATCAGCATTTGCTAAGGTTGCCACAGTCCTTTTTCGACACAATGAGGGTTGGCGAAATAATATCAAGAATTAACGATGCGGTAAAAATTCGGTTATTCGTGAACGAAGTAACCGTTAATCTAATTGTAAACGTTTTAATTCTTGTTGCATCGTTTATGCTGATGTTCACATTTTACTGGAAGTTAGCTGTAATTATGCTTGCAGTAATGCCGCTGTACATTATTACCTATTTGATAATTAATAGGCTAAACCGTAGGGTGCAACGGAGCATCATGGAAAATTCTGCGGAGTTGGAATCGCACTTAGTTGAATCGTTAAATTCTGTTTCAACCATAAAGCGGTTTGGGCTTGAGGGTTACTCCAACTTAAAAACGGAGGTGCGCTTTGTTAATTTGTTAAAACCACTATATAAATCTGGAATTAACTCAATATACTCCAACAATATTTCAGGTTTAATATCACAGGTAATTACCATTGTTCTACTTTGGGTTGGAGCTGGTTTTGTGCTGGAAAGTACAATTACACCTGGAGAACTTCTATCGTTTTATTCATTGATTGGATATTTTACATCTCCAATTACCAGCATTATTGGTTTTAATAAAACATACCAAGATGCTAAAATAGCATCGGATAGGTTGTTCGAGATATTTGACCTTGAAGTTGAGGAGGAAAACAATAAAATAGAATTTACCGCTGAGCACGTTGGCGATATTACATTTAAAAATGTTGATTTCCGCTATGGAACAAGGATAGAGGTTTTTAAGGCGTTAAACCTGCATATCCCTAAGGGAAAAGTTACTGCGGTAGTTGGTGAGAGTGGTTCAGGGAAAACTACCCTAACATCGCTGTTGCAGAATATATACCCATTACAGAACGGAAATATTTACATAGGTAAGTTCGATTTACGGTACTTTACCAACGAATCATTACGCTATGCCGTGGTGGCTGTACCACAGAATATCGATTTGTTTGCAGGAACAATAGTTGAGAATATTGCAGTGGGGGAGTTTAGCCCAAACATCGAGCGAATTATTGAAATTTCTACCCAATTGGGTATGATGGATTTTATTGAGAACCTCCCCAATAGGTTTAATACCTACATTGGTGAACACGGTACATCATTGTCGGGCGGGCAAAAGCAGCGCATTGCCATTGCTCGTGCGCTGTATAAAAATCCTGAGATACTAATTCTCGACGAGGCAACCTCATCGTTGGACTCCATTGCCGAAAGTTTTGTGCAGCGAACCGTTGAGTTGATGAGGCAAAAGGGGAAAACTGTAATAGTTATTGCCCATAGGCTTTCAACCATTGCCATGGCCGATAATATTATTGTTCTTGAGAATGGCAAGGTTGTGGAGCAAGGAATATTTAAGGAACTTATACATAGTAATGGGCAGTTTTGCCGTATGTGGCAGCACCAAACAGTTGAAAAATATATAATTGAAAATTAAAAAGCCATGAAATTCTTTGAATACATAGAGCGTATCGAAAAAATGCACTGCTTAATTAAAGCAAAGCGAACAGGAACACCCGATGAGTTTGCAGCACAACTAGGAATAAGCCGTTCAAGGCTTTACGAAATTATTGAAGAGTTAAAATCGCGCGGTGCACCAATTGCATACTCCAAGGCAAGCACAACCTTTTATTACGAGTACCCTTTCGATATTTCGTTGGGCTGTACCATGAAGCCCCTTAGTCGAAAAGAATTGGTTGAAGAAAATGGCGGTAATTTATTTCCGTTCTTTTTTTCCGGACGGAACTCCGATACCTTAGCATTATATTTTAAAATGCTAACCTCGGCAGGGTAAAGAATGAGGGTTTGCTTTTTTAAACAATAAAAAATATTTTTGTTATGGAACTTGAAAAATTTGGAGTGGTGGAGATGACTGCTCAGGAGCAACAAGATGAAAATGGAGGCTTTTTAGGTGGTATGATTGCCTCTGCAGCGGCAGCTGCCACTGGTGTAGGTTTATTGGTTATTGCAGGTTATGCTGTTTATGCTGGTTTTGAATATGGTTATCAAGTTGTAAAAAATTCTTAAAAAATTATGGAAAATTTGAACAATATTGGTATGGCAGAGATTTCTAAGGAAGAATCTTTAGAAATCAATGGAGGAAATCCTATTGCTGTGATTATCGCAATTGGGGGCGTATATACTGGACTGTTTGCGATTGGATTTGCTGCGGGTGTTATCTATGGTTTAGTTGAAAAGGCAACAGAGTAATAAACATTATGGTTCTCCTTTCAAAAGAAGGAGAACCTCTTAATTAATTTAAATTATGAAAATACCAATAAAAATATTTGGGATTAAGATAGTTGATATTATTATTAATGTCATATTCTTTTTCGTAGGACTTTTTGCAATTGGGTTTGCAATAGGTGTAGGGTATGCCTTAATAGAGAAGTTGTTTTAGGTATTGTTTATAACTGCTATGCCTCTTGATGCACTATTCGTGTAGCATAGATGCAGAAGTTTGCTTTTAAAGATTGTATTATCCCCTCCGTGAATGCACGAGTCCTCTCGTGTGAAAATTTGTATTAAGCATCGCTAAGGTTTTGTGCTATACAAGGATTAGGTCTTTTGCATAATTAAACAAGGTTTGCTCGTTGTGTAACGAGTGAACTGAATTTTCATTGCGAAATGCCAAATATGATGTTTGAGATTGGTTGGTTCCCTGCTACCACACGAGTCCTCTCGTGTGGCAGAGTGATATTGCTTTATTCAAGAGTATTGACTTTTACATAATTAAACCAAGTATATTAGCAATAATTTCCAATAATTACTATATTTGAATTTAAGAATCACTAATAAATAAACGCAATGGAATCAAGCCAATTCGAAGAAATTACCAAACAGTTTGAAATTTTAAAAAGTGAGAATTCTGCTCTTAGAAAGGATATCAAACTTATTAAAAACATACTTATTACGCTATCGGTGCTTTTTGCTTTGTATTGGATATCGTATGGTGTAGGAGTGATGTACGGTTTAATTGAGAAATACTTTTTTAATTAATTCAATTTCTAACAAAGCATCTATATATAGATGATGTAATTGCCAGGTTAGTGCTATATGAACAAAGGATTATTTAAATTTTCGGTGGTAGATTTTATTCTATTGTTGACTTTTTCACTTATTCTGTTTGTAGCCCTTGCGGGCGTTCTGAGTTTAATGATGGGTAAGCCTTTCTTTTCTTTTTTAGGAAATCAATGGATATCATTTGTCATCTATGTACTTATTATGCCTATAACTCAGGCATCAATTAATAGAAAAGGTGAACTGATGATTACAGATAGTGAGTATTTAAGTAAATGTAATAATCACTTAGATGAGA
>CAZTVY010000092.1:0-9334 GCA_964617235.1 uncultured Rikenellaceae bacterium
GAGTTAAAGACTTATTTCAACTCTGTTATTGACTGGGTTTCAACTGTGTTTACAGACGTTGAAAGTGAAATGCGTGGACTTGAATGGGGACGACTTTATGAAACCTACAAGAAGCAACCATACAGCCCTCAAAAAGTTTCTGAACAAGTTAAAACACTTTATGCCGACCCTTATGTAAAAAATCGCAAAGGGATTTTTGAGTATATACTTGGCGGTTCAGCAGACACAAAACTTTTAGAAGTTCGGGTTTTTGACGAAGCGACAAAAAAATCTGTTTATGCTATGCAGACAGCAGAAGCAGAGAAAAAGAGTGTTTCAAATTGCCCATTATGTGCGTTAGGACACGACAGCAATAAAACTAAAATTTGGAAAATTGCAGAGATGGACGCAGACCACGTAACAGCTTGGAGCAAAGGCGGTGCGACAGACACAAAAAATTGCCAAATGTTATGCAAGACACACAACAGAGCAAAAGGAAACAAATGACGACTTCAAACAGCAGAAAGACAGAACGCCAGCCTGTAACAGCGGTTTGGCGTAATGGCGGGTGCAGTGCTTCGTATGACAGTTTTGTGGTAGGTTCAAGTGCAGTTCTTCGATTTAACTTTTGTGCTAAAAATCCGCCACTACGCCAAGCCGCAAAACGTTAAATTCAATTCCAAAATCTCAATCTTTATATGAAAAATTGCTTAGTAATATTTATCATTCTATTGAATTCGCTTGCTGTTTGCTCCCAAAATGTCTACAAAAAGGTATATAAATATGGGGAGTATAACGATAATTGGGCTATGGTAAAAACCATTTCAGGGACTTATGGCTTTATAAATAGGGAAGGGCAGGAGGTTGTTCCCGCTATTTATGCTAAGATTTATAAGTTTGGCGAGTATGGGGCAGGTTTTGCTTTGGTAAGGTCAATCTCTGGGATGTTTGGGCTAATTAATAAGGAGGGGAAAGGGGTTGTGCCCACAATATATGCTAAAATTGAGAAGTTCGACACAGTAATTAGCGGTGCTGCAATAGTGAAATCTATAGCGGGAAATTACGGCGCCATAAACAGGGAGGGTAAGGAAATAATCCCAACCATTTACAAAAGAGATGAAGTGGTACAAAGGGCGAAAACTTTGTGAACCTTAGTGTATCCTTAGTGTGCCTTTGTGGTTAAAAAATGCTTTTGATTAAGTGTTAGATTAGAAGTTCTGTTTTATAGATTATCCACCCTAGCCTCAATTGCATTCTGAACATCTGTAGGTACATTCGATAAAAAATTGCAGCCTGTTAACGACTCAATGGAATCGACACTTACCCTGTAGTATGTCCATGCGTTGGCCGAGCAAGCCTGAGTATTGGGCATAACTACCGCAATTACACGGGTGCTCGTGCTTATACGGCTTAGGTCGTTGTTCCCGTTGGGTAGTACAACAATAATCTTCCACGTTTTGCTAGGTACTGTTACTCCTGAAGAAAGTACAGTAAATGTTCCCTTTGCGCTTGTACCACCTTGGCCGTAGGGTCCGCCAATAATATACAGTTCGTTGCCACTATTAATTAAACTTCTACAGTAATTTTCCAGATTAGCCCAGGTTTGCTGATTGTTATTTGGTGTCTGAGGAATCATGTTGGTCATTAGGAATGTTGCGGAGTTATTGGTAACGCTAGAAGTCCTGTCGGCGCTAGGACACATATGTCCACGGTCGAAACCGTAGGTTGAGTACATGAAGTCGGTTTGGGTAACCTTATACCATGTGCCGGGTAGTGTGTTGTCAGGTCTGAAATCGTCTTGTCTAGAGGTGCTTCCAATATCGCCAGAGTATAAATGCCAACTCGTCCAGTTCATTGTCCGTTTTGAGTTGCTGTACGAGAGCACATACTGAGGCTTAACCATAAGGTAATTATTCGGGCTTAGAATGTTATTAACGGCATCGCTTGGGTTTCCGAGAAGCATATTGTCGTTGTCGGTGTAGCCAGGGGTGTCCGATAGTGTTGTGAATGATGTTTCGCTTCCATACTTGGTTCCCACGCTGTTTGTGGCATAAGCTCTGATGTAATATTTAGTGCCAGCAGTTAATCCTCCAACAGAACTTGAGAAACTTCCTAATCCTGTGCCATTGCTAGTTTTAGAATCGTTAATGGTTGGGTTCGGGTTGGTACCCCAGCAAACACCCCTTTCGGTAATTGCCGAGCCACCGTCAATAGTTATGCTTCCTCCGCACATAGCGGTACTTTTTGTAATGGACGATACAGAGGAGGTTGATATAGTTGCAAGAGTAGCGCTGGTTGTAAACGGAATGTTTTTTCCGTAAGCTATTCCGTTTGAATTCTTTGCGTAAGCCCTCACATGGTAGGTAATACCAGGGTTGAGGTTTGTTATTTGGCTTGTAAAATCGCTGCTTCCTTTTCCGTTGTCGGTTTTGTTATCGGCTATTGTAGGGTTTTCCTGAGTACTCCAGCATATTCCTTTTGAGTAGATTTCTTCGCCGCCATCGTCTTTAATAATACCTCCACCAATGGCTGAGTTGCTTTCAATATTCTCAATGCTTGCAGTCTCAATAGTTGGTTCTGTGGTTTCCTTTTTACATCCAGATTGAATAACTAAGATAAATGAGACAAGTAGAAAAATTGAGGAAAAACGGTTTTTCATGGCACTTTGTTTTTGTTAACACCCTCATGACTATGTAATGAGATGTGAACTTGCAAAGTTATTGGATTGAATAATAAATATGTGGCATATTATTCCATATATAATTTGATTGATAGGTTATTGTACTTTTTTATTGTTTTAATGTTGAATTATGTGCTATAAAAAGGATTTTGAGTTAGAAAAAATACATTTATCTTTTGATTGTCAGTGGGTTGAAATAGAAAAGCCCTTGTGGGGCTTTCGGAAAAAGAGTGGAAGAATTGCTCTAACAGTTTTTAATCAATATTGGTATTTAGGGTCTAAAAACTAATTTGGTTTTGATTTAATTTTATAGATAATCTAATGTACAACTCTCCCACCTTTCTGGTTTATACAATTCGACGCTTATACCAAAGCAAATATCCTGCCACAAATAGTATAATGAAACCAATTGAGTTGTAGATGAGGAAATGCTCTAGTGCAATTTTCCCGTGCCCCATTGCTGCATCGTACGATAAATAGCCTTGTACGTATGGATGAAAGTGTACATATTTCCAACCTCGCACTAAAACCATTCCCGATATAAAACCAACCATTCCAATTCCAAACGGAATGATAACATTGCTCCATTTTAGTGATACTAAGAACTGTATTGCAGTAATTAGTAAACTCGATATTGCCACTATCGCAATTTTTTTTGCAAAAAACAGCATAACAGGTAGGTTTAGGCTAACAAGTTCCGGAAACTTTAAACTTACTACCCATGCACCAAATACGCTAAAAATAAAGTAAAGTAAAAGGCTTGTGGATATTAGGAGTGCAGCCATAGCCCATTTGCTTAAGTAAGTGTTGAATCTGCTAACAGGGAACGAGAATAAATCTTTTAGCGACGATGCTTTATGCTCCACATTATGAATTAAAACAGCCAAGAGAATGATATAGAATGGGAAAAATACACTGCTTGCGGTGCTTAGGTTATTATTGAGCATTGATTCAAAGCCATTTGTTCCTGGGGCAATCAGTTTGTCGCCTTTGAAAAAGTAAGTAAGGGTAAAAAGCGTTGAGATAAATAGCGGTGCAAGAACTGCAAGTGCCAATGCATAGGTTCTTTTATACTTCAGAATTTCAACCTTTATGCTTGTGATATATTGTTTTATCATGGTATTTTACTTTTAGTTGTTAACATTGGTTAAAGCCATGAATACATCTTCCAGATTATGCTCATGGTAGTTTAGTTTATACACGTCGATGCCTTGTTCTACTAGATACCGGTTGATTGATGCCGTTTGCTTTTCATTCTCAATATCCAACTCTAGTGTCGAATTATTGTTGTGGACTGCATTAATTCCTTGTGTTTGGAGAAGTTGCTTTGCGCGGGTTACATCGCCAACCTTTAGTTCTAGTCTTTTGGAATTTGCAAGGGTTAGCTGATTTAGTGTACCCTGAAAAACCAATTCTCCATTATGAATTAATCCGACATGGGAGCACATCCGCTCAATTTCGGCAAGCATATGGCTCGATACAAATATTGTTATACCTTTTTCGGTGTTGAGTTTTATTAAAAGTTCACGGATTTCCTTAATTCCGTTAGGGTCTAAACCATTTGTGGGTTCATCGAGTATTAGTAGTTCTGGGTTGTGTATTAATGCCTGTGCAATGGCAATCCTTTGTTTCATGCCAAGGGAATATTTTTTTACAAGACGTTTGCGGGCATAGGTCATTCCTACGGTTTCGAGCACCTCATCAATGCTGCTCTTGGTGGTTCCGTAGTAACTTTGGGCTATTCTAAGGTTTTCTTCGCCCGTAAGGTGTCCGTAAAGTGTTGGTTGCTCAACAAATCGCCCAAGGCGTTTCAGAACCGAAAGCCGATTTTTAGTAACATCCTCGCCAAACAAAAAAACAGAGTTGTGTTTTGTTTGGTACAGATTAAGTAAAACCCTTATTAGAGTGGTTTTCCCTGCCCCGTTAGGACCCAAAAAACCGAATAAACTCCCCTTGGGTACACTCAAACTCACGTCTTTTAGAATTTCTGTTGACCCAATTGCAAAGGATAAATGCCTAGTTTCGATAATTGAATTATTTTCCATTGTTTTTTGAATTTTCACCAAAATTCTATTTTCGATATGCCCATTGCAAATTAATTACACCACGGCGCTCCAATTGGGTACAAATTGTTCATTGGAAATCACAAAGCCGTTGGTACATAAAATTTGCCTGTTGGTACATCCATTTATCCGATGTGTACTTTTTGATGATTTAGATTTCCGTAAATCATAATTTTCTTAGTAATTTGGCACTATGCAAAAAATTAAGAGACGTAAACTTTATATTGCTGGTCATGTTATAGCATGGGTACTTATATCGATGCTACCATTCTATTTCAACGCAAAGACTTTACTTAGTCAGCCTAATTTTGTTATAGATTGGTATAAAGGTGTGGCCCTTAACGTTGCCCTATTCTACATTTTCTATGGTTTTATTAATCCTCGATTTTTAAATCAGAAAAAATTAGTTCAGTTTTTAGGCATTAGTGTTTTTGTGGTATTGCTGTATGGCGTGTTTAAGTATGGGCTCTTCAAGTTAAATATTTTGGATAATGGAAGTAAGGCTCCTGTAACGTACGTGAGGATATTCACAGAATCCATTGTTAATACAATATTTGCAGGATTTGCAGTTTTTCTGAGTTTGGCCGAGAGTTGGTTTTTTGCCCAGCAATATCAGCAGCAGTTGGAGAGGGAGAAACTTGAGAGCGAACTAAAGATGCTCCGATTTCAGGTTAATCCGCACTTTCTGTTTAACACGCTGAATAACATACACACGCTGGTTTATAAAAAGTCCGATGATGCTCCTAGCGCAGTTATGAAACTCTCTGGATTGATGCGTTATATGCTCTACGAATCGGATAGCGATTTTGTGCCTTTGTCAAAAGAGCTGGATTACATTGGAAACTTTGTGGAACTTCAAAAATTAAGGCTTACCCATTCCGAGAATGTGAATTTTATGGTTGATGGAGACCCTGATAATAAGAGCATTGCACCGTTGTTGCTAGTTCCATTTATTGAGAATGCCTTTAAGCACGGCGTGGTTTCGTCAAAGGAAACATTTATCGATATAAAAATTTTCATTTACAATAATTCGCTTAACTTTATTTGTCGCAACATATACAAGGATGCTGAATCGTCGGTACACAGTGGAATAGGGTTGGAGAACGTGAAAAAACGATTGTTACTTCAGTATCCCAATAAGCATAGTTTAGAGATTGATAAATCAGGCGACTTTTTTAATGTGAAACTCCAGTTGTCAATTTAGTTTTTATGAAAATTCGATGCATAGTTATAGATGATGAGCCGCTCGCCATTGAGATTTTGGAATCGTATATCGAAAAGATTCCTTACGTGGAGTTGGTTGGTAGGTTTTCCAATGCTATTGAGGCGCTTCAGTATTTAAAGTCGAACAAGGTTGACTTGATGCTGTTGGATATTCAAATGCCCGAACTTACAGGGATACAGTTGATGAAAGTTTTGGATAATCCACCTCAGGTGATTTTTACTACCGCTTACGACAGCTATGCAATAAAAAGTTACGAGTTAGATGCCGTTGACTATTTGTTAAAGCCCATTGAGTTTGATAGGTTCCTTAAGGCGATAGAAAAATCCTGGAAGAGAATAGACCGGAGTCAATCTGTAGAGGTCAATAATGTAGAGCAAAGTGGCCCTAAGGATACTTTTATCTTCATAAAAACAGAGCACCGTGTTCAACGGGTCGAAATATCGGAGATACTATACATAGAGGGGATGAAGAATTACCTTAGGGTTGTGACACGAGCCGATAAGTTTATGACATTACAGAACTTTAAGAGTATTTGTGAACTTTTGCCTGTGAATCAGTTTATACGTGTTCACAAATCGTTTGTAGTTGCAGTTGATAAGATTGATAGCATTGAACGAAGCCGAATAAAAATTGGCAAGCAGTTAATACCCATTGGCGATACCTACAAGAAGGATTTTGACCAACTTGTCAAGGTCAAACAGGAATAGTAATAGTAAAGGTGGTTCCTTTATTTAGCAAGGACCTAACCTCGATTCTACCCTTAAGTTTTTCCACGAATTCTTTACAAGTTAGGAGTCCAATGCCAGCGCCCTTTTCATTTTCAGTACCCCTTGTGGACACATAGCCTGCAAAAACATTCTCTACCTGTTGAGGACTCATACCCATGCCGTAATCGGCAATTGATATTTCGAGGAAGCCGTCGTTGACGTTTGAGTTAACATCAATTGCTCCATTTTTAAAGGAGAACTTAATTGCGTTGGAAATGATGTTTCTTACTACAATGGCTATAATATCGGGGTCGGTTTCCACCATTAACTCATTTGGAACATTCTCGTTTATCCGAATGTTTTTCTTCATCCATATTGGCCTAAGAACATTCATTTGTTTCTGAATGATGGCGTCGATAGGTACAAGCCGTAACTTGGGTTTTATATCGCTCACGTTCAGATTTGCCCAGTTCAGCAAATTCTCGGTTAAATCGTAAAGGTTGTGAGCCATTTCATTCAGAAGTTGAAGGCGGATATGGAAATACTCTTTGTCGCTAAAATCTTCCTCAAAGTTGTTGAGCATTAAATCGGTAATGCCCATAAACGCATTGAAAGGGCTTTTGAGGTCATGTGAAACAATGGAGAATAGTTTGTTTTTAACGTCATTCATGTGGTGAAGCTGGTTGTTTTGCTCCTCCAATTCCTTTTGTTTCTTAATTACTTCAAACTTTAACTCTTTGTTCTGAGCAATTAATGCACTGAGCGGTACACTTTCGCCCTCCACTTGTTCAACGGCAGGCTGCGACCAATGGCCATGAACCAATCTCCATTCACTATTTTCTTTTTTTAGAATGGCTGTAGTTCTGTTGTTGCTGTATTCGTAATCGCCATTTGGAGTTACAAAATGCATATCTACAATTGCCATTAAATAGGCTATATCGTTGCAAAGGGGGAAAACTTTAATGGACTTGAACTTATAGTTCATTTGGTCTGAGGCTTGCTTAAACTCCCTCTCGAACAAGCCGATTGATTCGTTAGATGAGTATGAGTATTCATCAACTCCAGTTCCAATCATTGTCATTGAGTTGGAAAAGTAATTAAGCATACCAGCCCAATTGCGCTTGGTATATTCTTCAAAATAGTCTAGATATGCTTTTTTTACTTCTTCTTCCATTTCTTTCAATAATTAACACCCAAAGATAAGAGCATTAGAGCATAATTAAAAATCAAATTTTAAAAATCTGGAACGTAAAAATATGAGCCTAATCCAAAGGTGTATAGCATATTGCCCACAAAGGAGTGTTCAATAAAAACAACCATTTGCGATTTGTGCTTAGAGTAGGAGTATGCCCAGTACAATCCAATTAATGTAGAGCCCAGCACGGCCACCCAGTTTTTGAATATAATATGAAGAAAGCCGAATAGAAATCCGTTTAACACTAATAGGATTTTATCGTTGCTAAACAGCGTTTTGTATCGATTAAAGAAGAATGGCCTATAAATAAGTTCTTGTGTAAAGGCCGACCATATTGGGTAAAATATCATAATGGCAATCCAAAGTTGTGGGTTATTTTTTGGCAAGTAGAATAGTCGCTCTGGAACAAAAACTATTGTTAATACATACACCACAATTGCTGCAATAATCATTCTTAGTGTTAATTGTCCCCATTTTGAATAACCATTAAAACCCAACTCCCTGCGGTTAAATTTTTTCGATAGAAGTAAATAACCTAAAGCAATAAAAAATACTACCAACAATGGGATTGCTTTTGGGCCTGGAATTAGGTCAAGGTAGAAAAGGACTGGAATCAACACAAACAGCCCAATCATTTCTATAGACTTATAAAATTGCATAAAGAGTTCGATGATAATTATGGAGTTAAATTTATCAAATTTTTAATAATAACAAAAGCCGGTCACCTCTGTGCACCGGCTTTTAGAGAGCAATAAAACCACAAAAACCTGATTAAAACGAAGAGATATTTATGCTGTAATTACCCTTAGCATCTTGTGTCGATATGGTTATTTTCCAAGTTCCAACATACTCTTTCATATCTTCCTCTTTGAGCCTTTTGCTCCAGCGTACATCGGCAACTGGACTGACCTTAAGTTCTTGGTAAACCTTTTTGTCGGGCTTGGTGAAGGTGACTTTTATACTACCCGATTCCAATGAGCCTGAAAAATTCAAGAATATTCCTTTGCTTTTTTCGGGTATTGTAAACTCAAAATCGCCTGTGAATGTTGTAGCCTCCCTTAATCTTTTGCTTATGTTGAATGATGTATTATCGCCTCGTGAGTGTCTTGCTGATAAATCACCGTCGAACATGTAGATTTGAGGAGTTTGTACATCTGGAATTGTGAAGTTGAAATCCTTTCCTGTGAAGAAGTCTCTGTGTGGCAGAACTTCAATATCTCTCATCTCCGACAGTTTCTCAAGTTCTTGGAATGCTTTCGATTGTTCTTCCATTGCTTCGGACTGTTCCTCTAACAGACGTTGAAGTTCAAATTCATACTCTGCCTTGGATTGCTCAGCAATGCTGTCGAGTTCCTTTTTTTGAATTTCTTTTTCCTTCTTCTTTTTTGATTCATCCTTTTTTGGTTTTTCTTGTGCATACACATTGTTAATGCTAAGTGAGCCAACAAGAACAAGGATAACTAGTTTTGATATTAGAGTTTTCAT
>CAZTVY010000093.1:0-9318 GCA_964617235.1 uncultured Rikenellaceae bacterium
TGCGATTGTTCAGAACTATCAGGTTCGAATGGAGGCATTACAACGGATTCAGGATTCATTGAGCGAAACAAAGCAATAAAAACAAGATATTTTTTCAAATAGTGTAAACGATAAAAATCAATCATATGAAAACGATGAGAGTTATATCAGCCACTTTAGCCTTTCTGCTTATGGTTTCGTGTGCCTTTGCTGCTAAAGGTAGATTAAATAAAGTGTTCGACCGTGAGTTTGCTGTGAAGGAATCAACAAAACTTTACATTGAGAACAAGTACGGTCAGATTAATGTGGAGAACTGGGATAAAAACCTTATTTCAATTCATGTTGAGGTGAAGGTAGATAATCCTAACGACGAGAAAGCTAAAATTATGCTCGATGCTATTGATATTGAGTTTTCTGAGTCTGATAATGTAGTGTCGGCCATTACAAAGTTCAATCAGGATATTATGAAGTCGAACAAGAGGTTATTCTCTTCGATATCTAATGATGAAATGAGCATCGATTACTTGATTAAAATGCCTAAGCATATTGAAGTAGATTTAAATAACAGGTATGGCGATATTTTTATCAACGAGTTATCAGGTAAAGTATTAGTTGATTTAAGGTATGGGAATATTCGAATAAATAAATTAGAGCGTGGCGATGCCGAAAATCTCAATACTCTTTCAGTTGCTTATGGTGGTGCAACTATTAGCGAGGTAAATTGGTTAAAAGCCGAAATTAAGTACGGTAGTTTGAAGATTGAGAAAGCACGTGCAGTTGTAGTTATGTCAAAGCATTCAAAGGTATCAATTGATAAAGTAAATTCGGTTGTTGTTGATTCAAAATATGATGGTTATACCCTTGGCTCTATTGCAAACTTAATAGGAGAGTCTGGTTATACAAACTTTGTAGTTAGTGATTTGAGTAAGAAGCTAAATCTTACCTCCAAGTATGGCGATGTAAAGGTTGTAAATGTTGCCGATAATTTTGAAAGCATTGTATTCAACGGTGCCTATACAGGCTTAAAGGCTGGAATTAATTCAAATGTATCATATAAAATTGATGCGGTTGTATCGTACGGGAACATTAAGTTCGATGCACCTACTTCAAAAATTAATAGAATAGAGCAGAATACAAGTACTGAGATTAGCGGTGTTATTGGAGCATCAGAAACCACCAATTCAAAAGTTTATGTAAGAGCAAAGTATGGTAGTGTAAGTTTGTCGAAGTAACTAAATTTAGAAGTTTTTGCATTAAAAACGCCGACCATTGGTCGGCGTTTTTTTGTTTTATATGTTTATGTTATAAGTTCCCTTAACTAGAAATTTAGCAGACGGCAAGTTACTAATTATCTCTGTGTAATTCTTGTCGGGTAGTCCTGTTTTAATGTCAATTTTTTTGAAGTAGTAAAAATTATTCTCTTGTTTTTCTAAGACTAAAACAGCGTAACCAGTGTCAGTTTTAATTATAGCATCGCTTGGAAGAGCTTTTACAGTATCTATACTTGTTACAATTTCAGACTCTACAAATTCATAGGCTATCGGATTTATTGCTCTTTTACCTGTTATTGCTGCATAGCACTCAATTGATTTTGTTTCGTTATTAATAGCAACACCAATAGAACTTATTGTGGCAAGTTGATAATTCTCTGCGTTGGCCGATCTAAATCGTACCGTTTGCCCTTTTCTCAGATTTGCGATTTCATTAACAAATACTGATAGTTTAACTTGAAGCATATCAGGGTTGATAATTTCTAGAAGTTCAGCCTGCGAGTCTATATAACTACCAATTGAGGCTTTGAAGTTGGAGATGTAGCCCTTAATTGGCGATTTTAATTGGTATGACGAGTAAAACTCCCCATTCTCAATTTTTGAGGTGTTTAATCCGATGGACTCTATTTTCAGTTTCAATCCAGAGTATTTTGCCATTGAGGCTTTAAATTCTGTTTCTGCGACAATAAAATCTTTCTCTGCAGTAACCTTTTCGTTGTACAGAGACTTAATCCGTTCATATTCACTTTTTATTCGCTTATAATTTGCCGATGCCTCTGCAAATTCCCTTTGAATTTCAATTATCTCATTGCCTGTTATCTCAATTAGAGGCTGATTCTTATCAACAGATTCTCCGTTAGAGCAATTAATACCCTTGATTATACCGCTTATAGGTGCATTCAGTTTTGCAATACCGTTGGGTAGTGGTACAGTAGTTCCATTACACTTCACAATGTTCTCAAAAAGCTTTGTTTCAATTTCGCCAAGTTGCATGGAATCGGTTTCGAACTGTTGGTCTGTAATTTCTATAAGACCAGACTCTTGTTCTGCAACTTCTTGTTTATTGCCACAGGCATACATGATGAATGTTGCAATTGCTAGATATAGGAGGTGTTTCGTAGTTTTCATGTGTTTAGAATTTTTTAAGTTTCAGAATGTCAGTGGTGTTTGTTTTTGATTTTATGTTTGATAATGAGTGCGCACACATGGAATACCCATATTTTAATAATTGCGTTTGGAGTAAATTATTGCATGGGTATTTCATACGGTTCTATTTTGAAATATAGTTAAGTTCAAGTGTTACGTTGGTATAGTTGAGCAGATTGTTTAGATAATCTAATCTTATTTGGAGTGCGGTTTCGGTGCTTGTGGCAAATTTCAGAAAATCAATTTCGCCATTTTCAAAGCTAAGCGTTGCAGTTCTAGTAATTTCATTGTAAAGGGTACCACCAGTTTCGTCGTAGTAGTCTATTAGTTCCTTTAGCTTTAAGTGAGAACTTAATAACTCTTTTTGTTTCACTTTTAGGAGTTCAATTTCGTACTCGGTGAGGTTTTTGGTTGCATTCATTGCAAATTTCGATGCTTTTATCTTCGCTTTTTGTGCATTGAAAAATATTGGAATTGAAATTCCAGCCTCAAATCCATGATATTTCTGGGCATTATCATAAGAATTAGTTCCCAGAAAGTAGTTAAATGATATATCGGGCATAAGTTTGTTCTTTTCAATGCTAATGTTTGCAATGCTTAGCGCTTCCTGATTTTTCAGCCATAAAAAGTATGACGATGATTCAATTGCCTTTTCAGCAAGTGGCAATACAGTAATTTCTGGTGAAACAACAAACGAACTATCGTAGCCCATTAAGGTTTTAAGTTTTGCAATTGAATTTTCTAGGTTGTATTTTATTTCGTTAAGCTGATTTTTCACCTGTTGTTGCTTGGCCTTAATGGTTAGTAAATCAAGGTTAGTTATATCGCCCTTGCTATTACGAACCGTTGCACCTTTTAGAATGTTGAAGTATAAACTGTCTATGTTTTCGTAAATTTTCAATTTTTCGTTTACTACTTGGAGTTCAACATAACCTAACGACACTTGCTTCATTAAATTCTCTGTTCTGATTTTCAACTCGGTTTCGGCAATGTTGTATTCAACCCTTTTTGCTTTTAGTTCGGCACTATAAAGTGTGGGAAAGTTTATTGTCTGCGAAACACCCCAGACCTTTAGCGGATAGCCATTTTCTGCAATGTTATTTTGGTCGGTGCTAAATGTGAAGGTTGTTTTGTCCAGTGCAATAGCTGAAGGTATCAATGCTTTTTGCTCATCAACTTTAAGCCTGAAGGCTTTTATTTCTTTATTATTCTGCAATGCTATATTTATGGCATCATCCATTTTAAGTTCTTTACTCTGAGCAAGAGTGGTAAAGGAAGGTATTAATATTAACAGAATAATAATGCATTGCTTTGACCTAATAAATCGTAGCGGAAATAGTTTTATTCCAACAACGTTGTAAAAGATTTCGAACATAAGAGGCAGCGCAATCATTGTAAGCATTGTTGAGGTAAATAATCCTCCAATTACCACAGTGGCAAGTGGACGTTGTACTTCAGCCCCAGCACCTGAAGATATTGCCATAGGCAGAAAACCCATTGCTGCAGCTCCTGCGGTAAGCATTACAGGCCGTAACCTATCTTTAGTGCCTTGAATTATTAAATCGCGCATGCAAGTTGCACCGATGTGTTTTAGTTCTTTTAAATGCTCTATAAGAACAATCCCGTTTAGTACCGCAATCCCGAATAATGCAATAAATCCTACGCCTGCCGATACGCTAAACGGCATTCCCCGCAACCAAAGGAGCAACACTCCACCTACGGTAGCCAAAGGAATTGCCGTGAAAATCATTATTGCATCTTTTAACGATTTGAATGCAAAGTGTAGGAATATGAATATTAGTAAGAGAGCAACTGGCACTGCAATTAGTAGTCGGTTTGTGGCATTTTGCAAATTCTCGAACTGTCCGCCATAAGCAATGTAAGTGCCCGGTTTTAATGTAATATTTTTATCGACAGTGGCTTGTATATCTTTTACTACTGACTGTAAGTCTCTGTTCCGTACGTTTACGCTTACTACAACTCTGCGATGAGTGTTTTCTCTTGATATTTTTGCTGGCCCTTCGGCATATTGTATGTTGGCCAGTTCCGATAGTGGAATCTGACTACCATTAGGGATAGGAACTCTAAGATGCTTAATGTCTTCAATGTTAGTTCTGTTTTGTTGGTTGAACCTTACAACCAGGTCGAAACGTTTCTCCCCTTCAAAAACTACTCCGGTTGCTTCTCCACCAAATGCTGCGGCTAGGTAACTGTTGAGCGTTTTGATATCAACTCCATAGTGTGCAATTTTTGCCCGATTGTAATCAATTTTAATTTGAGGAAGTCCAGCAGTTTTTTCCAGAATAACATCACTAGCTCCAGGAATTCCCTCAATTAATCCTTTAATTTCAATTGCTTTTTTGTCGATATACTCCAAATCATCCCCAAAAATCTTAATGGCAATATCGGAACGAACACCGGTGATTAGCTCGTTAAAGCGCATCTCTATAGGCTGTGTAAATTCGTATTCAATTCCGGGGATAGCCGAAAGTGCTTCTTTGAATTTATCGGCCAACTCCTCCTTGGTTTTTGCACTAGTCCATGTTTTACGTGGTTTTAGTTTGATAATCATATCAATCTCCTCCATCGACATTGGGTCGGTGGGAACCTCGGCAGCACCAATTCGGCTAACTATTTTATCAACCTCAGGGAAGTTATTTATCAGAATCCGCTCCATCTTAGTTGTGGTCTCAATGGTTTTTGTTAACGAAGTGCCCGTTTTCAGTACGGGTTGAATAACAAAGTCGCCTTCATCTAACGTAGGAACAAATTCTCCTCCAATTCTTGTGAAGAGGAATGCTGTGAAAAGCAGCGAAACCATGGCTGCACCAAGTACAATTCTTTTATGTGTGCATGCCCATTGAATTACAGGTGAGTAGGATTTGTGGGCAAGATTCATGAACCAATCTGAAATGTTTTTCTTATTCGATTTGGAGGGCTTCAGAAATAGCGATGATGCAACAGGTAGCCATGTTAAACCCATTATCATTGCTCCAATAATTGCAAAGCAGAACGATAAAGCCATGGGCTTAAACATCTTTCCCTCAACTCCAGTTAACGAGAGGATTGGAATAAACACTATAAGGATGATTATTTGCCCGAATATGGCAGATTTCATCATTTTTGATGCTCCATCAAACGATATTACATCCATTATGTTCAAACGCTCATCGCCACTTGTTGCCTCTATTTCACTCTTTTTTACCGATATTTTTAATGCAATAAATTCAACAATAATAACAGCTCCATCAATTATAATCCCAAAATCGAGTGCTCCAAGGCTCATCAGGTTAGCATCTATTCCAAAAATGTACATCATCGAAATGGTGAAGAGCAGCGCAAGCGGAATCATTGATGTTATTACAAGTGCGGAGCGGATATTCCCAAGGAGAAGAATTACGGTGAACATTACAATTATTGCACCCAGTATAAGGTTCTCCACAACGGTAAATGTTGTTTTGGCAACCAGCTCGCTTCTGTCGACAATAGGATTTATAAAAACACCTTCAGGTAGGTTTTCCTGAATTTCTGCTACACGGTTTTTTACTTCAGCAATAACCTCCTTGGAGTTTGCATTTTTGAGCATCATTACCTGCCCAAGTATTGTTTCGCCTTTCCCGTTTGCTGTAATAGCACCGTACCTATTGGCGTGTCCAAACTTAACAGTTGCAATATTTTTGACGAGAATAGGTGTTCCGTTTGTGTTTTTAACAACAATATTCTCAATATCCTCTACAGATTTTACCTGTCCATCGCCGCGAATAAAGTAACTTTGGTTTGTTTTCTCGATATAGGAGCCACCCGATATGCTGTTGTTTGCTTCTAGTGCGTCGAATACCTCCATTAGAGTTACATTCATAGCAATCAGTTGCGAAGGAGTAATAGCCACTTCGTATTGTTTTAAGTAACCTCCCCAGCTATTAATCTCCACTACACCATTAATTCCAGATAATCTTCGTTTTATAACCCAATCCTGAATGGTTCGTAAATCGGAGGCGGAGTACTTGTTTTCGTAGCCTTCTTTAGTATCGAGTGTATACTGGTAAATCTCCCCAAGTCCTGTTGTAATTGGTCCCATTTCTGGTTCTCCAAAACCCTCCGGAATTTTTGCCGTAGCACTTTTTATTTTCTCGGAGATAAGTTGCCTTGGAAGGTACGTTCCTAAATCATCCTCAAAAACTATTGTCACTAAGGATATTCCAAATTTTGATACAGAACGGATTTCCTTTACCCCAGGCAAATTAGCCATTTCCATTTCAACCGGAGCAGTAATGTACTGCTCAATTTCCTGAGTCGACAAATTCCCCGACGTTGTTATAACCTGTACTTGATTATTGGTAATATCAGGGACGGCACCTACCGATATTTTAAAAACTGCGTAAAATCCAAATGAGGCTATTGTTAGTGTAAACAGAATAACTATGAGTTTATTCTTAATGCTGAAGTCAATTATTTTTTCAAGCATTTTTTAAGGTTTAGGTTACAAGTAGTTCAATATTAGTGTTTTTTCTTGATATATTATTGAAATAAAGTACAAATATAATAATTAATATATAGATTATTGTATTTAATGGATTGTTAACAAAACTTTTAAAAATCTTGCTGTGTATGAATTACTAAAATTCACAATTTCCTCCGGGATTCCTTGAAAGATAAGTTCTCCACCTTTCTTGCCGCCTTCGGGACCCATATCAATAATCCAATCGGCGTACTTGATAATATCGAGGTTGTGCTCAATTATCACAACAGTGTTGTTCTTTGCAACTAGTGCTTGAACTATCCTGTAAAAATTGTCGATATCGGACATATGAAGGCCAGTAGTTGGCTCATCCATAATGTAGATATTACTCTGGTTATTTAGTTCCGATGCAATTTTTAGCCGTTGCGATTCGCCGCCCGAAAGTGTGCTAAGCGATTGCCCCAGCTTTAGGTAACCTAATCCAACCTCCTGCAGTATTTTTAGGTGTTTTTTGATTTTGGCAACCGAAAAGAACTCGTAGGCTTGGTTTATGGTCATATCAAGAACTTCGGCAATGTTCTTATCTTGATACCTAAGTTCCAGCACCTCGGAGTGGTAACGTTTACCCTCGCAATCGTCGCAGATGGTTTTAACCGAATCGAGAAAGTGAAGTTCGAAAGTTAATACACCTTGTCCGTTACATTTTGGGCAAGCCCCTTTGGAGTTGAAACTAAATAGCGATGCGTCGGATTTGGTGGCCGTGGCAAACTCCTTTCGGATTAAGTCAAACACACCAATGAACGTTGCAGCATTTGCCCTCGACGATTTGCCAATGGGCGATTGGTCTATTACTATGGCCTCGGGATGTTGCTTTGCGAAGCACTCGTGAATTAAGCTGCTTTTGCCGCTACCTGCAACTCCAGTAACGCAGGTGAGTAATCCTTTGGGAATTTTAACCGAAACATTTTTTAGATTATTTGCTGAAGCATTGCGGATTTCGAAGAATTCAGTTGGCTTTTTACGGTTGAATTTTGGTTTTTCCGTGTTGTGCAGGTATTTCCCTGTGATGCTTTCGGTGTGCGCTAAGCCGTTGGGTTCGCCATTGTAAACGACGTTTCCGCCCAGTTTGCCTGCCTTGGGGCCAATATCCACAATCCATTCCGCAGCCCTAATAATATCGGGGTCGTGCTCAACCACAAAAACGCTATTGCCCTTATCCTTTAGCCTGAAAAGAATGGTAAGCAGTTTCTCTGTATCGCGAGGGTGAAGCCCAATGGAGGGTTCATCGAGCACGTAGAGCATATCGGTAAGGTTGCAATCCAGTTGTTTCGACATTTTTACCCGTTGCGATTCTCCTCCGGAGAGCGTACTTACAGGACGCTCAAGTGATAGGTATCCAACTCCAATTTCAATTAGTTGCTCTAACAGGAACTGCGCTTTACGCAGAATTGGCTTAGATATTTCATCGTCAATATCCGATAGGAAAGGAAGAACATCAACCAGTTCCATTTTGCAAACCTCATCAATGGATAAACCCTTTAGTTTGACACTTCGGGCACGTTCATTAATGCGTGTACCGTTGCATTTATCGCAGGTTTTGTATGTGAAATACTTTGAGTAGGCGTTTTTCTCATCGTCGGAAGCTTCGTCCTCGGCTTTACCTGTGACCGATTTTTCCAACTTGCGGGCAATACCCTCGAATGTTCGGTTGTATGCAAGTTTTTGCTTGGAGTCTTTAACTGGGTATGGCTCTGAGTATAGCAGATGATTTAGTTCGTCGTAGGTGAAGTGCTTCAAAGGTTTGTCGGGGTCAACTATTCCTAATGTTATTAACTCTTTCCAAAGGAATCCACCTATCTTATAGTGTGGGTGCGTAATTGCTCCTTCTCTAATAGATTTTTCGATATCAAGGAATAAATCTAAATCAACCTTTATTTGCTTGCCCAAACCGTGGCAGTGTGTGCACATTCCCTCGGGGTGGTTGAACGAGAAGTAGAACGATGGACCTATGAATGGCTTTCCAACTCGCGAGTATAGCAACCGAAGGTATGTGTTAATTTCGGTGGCGGTTCCAACAGTGCTGCGCAGGTTATTGCCCATTCGCTTTTGGTCAATAACAATTGCTGTGGATAGGTTGAGGATGTCGTCCACATCGGGGCGGGAGAGTTTAGGCATTCGGGTGCGGGCAAACGTGCTGAAGGTTTCAATAAGCTGCCGTTGTGCCTCGGTGTAGATGGTATCGAATAGGAGCGACGATTTTCCTGAACCCGATACACCGGTAAAAACAACCAGTTTGTGTTTTGGAATTTCCACATCAATGTTCTTGAGGTTATTGGTGTGGGCGTTTTGAACTATAATTTTATCTCGGCTCATAATTATTTTGATTTACGAGGCTAAAGTAGAGTGGGAGCGAGACTAAAAATAGTAAAAAACAGACAAAAAATTAAATGCCGAAATCTGTTG
>CAZTVY010000094.1:0-9317 GCA_964617235.1 uncultured Rikenellaceae bacterium
TGATATCAGTAGTATAGTGAATATATTGTCAGTTTCCTTTAACCTTGAGTTAATTCATCAGCCTGACAGTACAATTATCCTGAAAGAAAAATAAAGAAGCAGAATGCTCCCTGTATGAGATGTTTTACACAAATTTTTCAATGGATGCTCCTATTTTTATTGATGGGGGTATCCATTGAGATTTTTTCGCAGGACGAAAGCCTATTAGATAGAAGAGTTTCAATAAACATTAAAAATATTAGTGTTTATGATGCATTAAATAGAGTAGGAGAGATTGCCGGTTGTTACTTTATTTACGACAGTAAAGATGTCAGGAGCGATAAGAAACTAACATCAGTTGAGGCAAGCAATGAGACCCTTGTCAATTTACTTAGGAAAATACTAGTTGATCCCAGCATTGAATTCAAGGTGATTGAAAAGCATGTGCTTATTTTTAAGCGCAAAAGTGAAACTACAGCAATTAATGAAAACGGTTCCGATTCCTTAAGGTATCTACTTGTTGGGGGAAAAGTATTTGATAAGGATACCAAGAATACCATTCCTTTTGCCACAGTTTCAATAGAAAAAATTGGCCTTGGAACAATATCCAACTATGATGGGGTATTTAGTTTGCGAATACCAGTTAAATATGTCGGTTCGAATATTGTAGTTTCACATCTGGGATATCAAAGCCTATCTGTTCCCATTGAAATACTTGAAGGGAATGTTTATAACCTATACATTCAACCCAAGTATATTCCAATTCAAGAAGTATTTATACGAAATATAGATGCTAAAGGAATTGTTAAGGCAGCAATAGAAAAGAAAAATACCAACTATAAGACCTCGGATCTCTTTTTAACAAGTTTTTATCGCGAAGGGGTTAAAAGAAACAATAGATATCTGAGTTATTCCGAAGCAGTTTTCAAAATTTTTAAATCTTCGTACAACAAGGGGGTAGAATATGACCAGGTAAGACTCTTAAAGTCCCGAAAGTTAGAACTATCCGATAGGCGAGACACTTTGATAGTTAAGCTTAAGGCAGGGATAAAGGGAGCGCTAGACCTGGATATCATTAAAAGTATGCCCGATTTTCTGGACCCTGAATACATGGATAGTTACGTTTATACAAAAGCCGATATTGTTGCACTTGGCTCAAATACTGCCTATGCTATTAAGTTTGAACAGAAGTCAAATGTAACCCAACCTTTGTTTACGGGAACTCTTTTTATAGATGTGAAAAATCTTGCATTGATTGGTGCCGAGTTTAGAATAAATCCAAATTACGTTGAGCATTCAGCAAATATGTTTGTGACTAAGAAAGATAGGAGAATAAATGTTCAGCCAGAAGAAATAAAGTATTCAGTCAATTATATTCAACAGAATGGCAAATACTATATTCATCATGTTAGAGGCGACTTAAGTTTTAGAGTTAGAGAGCGACACCAGTTGTTTTCAAACAATTTTAGTTTATTCCTGGAATTTGTTGGGATGCAAATTGACACGCTGAATGTACAAAGATTTACACGTCGCGATATATTGAAACCTTACATTGTTTTCTCTGAAGGTGATTATACGTATGATTCAGAATTTTGGAAAGAGTTGAATGTTATTTCGCCTGAAGAAGATATAAACAAAGCCATTTCAAAAATTAATCCTAAGATTGAGAGTATTGAGAGTGAATAAGAAAAATAAAGGCCTCGGATTTATTCGAGGCCTTTTGCTTTTTATTAAAAGTAAAAATTCAGTCCTCCACCAATTAGATTGTATGCTGGGTCGGTTAACCCAATTTCGGCCTCAAAAATAAAACTCATATTTTTCTTAAGTCCAACCTCTAGGCCTACTGGTAACCATAGCAAGAATTGAGTGTCGTTATTCTCTGGGAAGTTTACATCAAGGTCTAACCCTGAAAACAGTCGTATCCCGCTTTTGATGGGAATGGTAAAGTTTAAAGTTCCATCAAGTCCGAAAATACCGAAATCGTGAGCCCCTACAGCAAGAGATATTTTTTTTGCAATCGCAAACTCAACATCGGCTCCAAAATAGTTCTCTGGGCCAAGTACTCCTATGTTTAAGCCAAAATCAATACCGCGTTTTAATCCATAACCACCATGGAGAAAAAGCATAAACTCATTGCTTCCGTTAATTAGGACTGCTGGTTCGAATCCAATGCTGAAAGTTTTGGCTTTTAACGTTTGTCCTGTATTAAATACTTGGGCAGATGAAACTCCTACTAACATTAATAATGCTACAATAATAAATGTTTTTTTCATATACTATTTCAATTAAAAATTATTCAAAAGTATAAACTATTTTTATATCAACTATCACAGAATCGATTAATTAGGTGTTTAATAAGCCGTTGCTAAAATTTATAGTTAATTCCAACGTAGAGTTTGGTTAATGATTGCGGTGCTCGTGATAGAATCCATATGGACTCTCCATAAGGCGATGCATTCCAGTGCTTTTTGTTTAAAATATTATCGGCGCTAAAAGAAATTGAAAACTTTTTAAATCTATAGCCTAAACTTCCATAAAGAATAATAGCTCCAGGGATTTTCTTCTCACCTTTATAAAAACTATTACTTGTAGCAGTCCAAACATCACCATAATATCTTGCCGTAATAGTTCCATAAAAAGATTTATAGGAATAAGATATGCTAGTGTTTAGTTTGTGTTGAGACACTTTTGGAATTTTTGATTCTGTCTCTTTGTCAATGCCGTGAGTAAAACTGTATCCTGCTGAAATAATTGCTTTAGCAATTTGGTAATTTATGTCGAGTTCTAAACCTATAATGTTTATATTTCCTAAGTTTGAGTTTATTTCAACAAATCCAGAATTAGGGTCTTGGCCTATTTGTGCTCGCATTGGGTTGAAATAGGGGTAATTCCCCTCTTGTGTTGGCGCCTCAACTGGTCTGATAATATCTTCCATAATATTATTGTAAGCGCTAAATCGCAACAGTAAATTTTTAAAAGGGTAGTAAAATCCGCTAAGTTCAATGGTTTGAACACGTTCAGGTTTTATATTAAGATTAGGGATATGCATTGCATAAGGGTTTGCCCAGTTCTCCCAACGGTAATAGTTTGAAGGGGCAATAAAGGCTGAGCCGTAAAGAGCTTTAAGGGTGGTTTTCTCGTTCATCTGGTAAACAACACCTATGCGAGGGTTTAGTGTTGATTTGTATATTGAGTTGAAATCGAATCGGCTACCCAATGTAACTGATATTTTGTCTCTAATTTTATATTCTGCCTGTATATAGCTGGCAAGATTATAGAAGTTTTGTTCACCAAAAATTGAGTCGGTTAAGCCCAGTAAACCAAAAGTGTATCCTTGTGGGTCAACAAAGTCAGAGAGATTATCTCCGTATATTTCATCAAGATGAAAAGGCTCCTCTAAATTTTTGGTTTTCGGAAAAGAAATTACTTTACTCCAGGCTGAGCCCATGTTAATCATCAACTTTGGCATTAACTCCCATTGTGCATTAACTGCTGTTTCAATGTATCGGGAGTATCCATACTTGTAGCCAGCCGAACCTTTATCGAGGAAACCGTTTCCGTCCGAATCAATTGGTATGTAAAAGTTTGAAATAGGATTAATAGTATAATCGCCTAAGGAAATGTTCGATGTGAGTATGAATTTTTTTCCATCCAAAATCTTACAGTTAAAGTAAAGATGCCTAATGTCTTGCCCCCATACATTGTTTTTAACATAGGCATAGTTTGTTGGAATGGTGCTGGGCGCATTCGATTCTAGTTGATGCTGCCAGTCGAAGCCCAATGTTAACCTACCATAACGAATTTTGGATAGTAGGTTCCAATTCTTAATAGGATAATCCTTTTTTAACCGTCCAAGTTCTCCTTCGTAATCATTTACGGCAGCATAATCCAACGAATCGGTATAATGTTTATGGTAAGGGAAATCGTTCCCATAGTAAACTCTCCCAGATAGAATAACATCAATGTCCTCATTTATAGATTTCCCAAAAGTTAGGTTTGATACAAAAGCATTTGTGGAAACATATCCTATTGAGCCAGTAGCCCCATCTATGTCGGCCCCGTCTTTAGTAATTAGGTTTACAACCCCTGCATATGCATCGGCACCATAAATTGCCGACGCTGGACCGAATACGATTTCAACCCTTTTGTAGATGTGTAACGGGATGTTGTGCCCAAAAATAAATCGCTCCCCAGTAATGGGGTTCTGGCGTTGTCCATCCTGAAGTATAAGTATTTTTTGATTTCCTTCAATGCCACGAAAAGTAACAAGCGTTTTAACTTCGCCCTGAACGTCATATGAAACATCTACGCCTGTAACGTTTCTAAAAATGTCTTTCAGGTCTCGCCATCCGTAACTTTCAATTTGTTCGGAGGAATAACTAATTACAGTGGCTGGAGCTTCCGATAATTTTTGTGAACGTTGGGTTGCTGTTGTTATTTGAACATTAAGCAGCTCTTCAAGACTTAAAGCAAAAACATCATTGTTTACTTCCTGAGACCAAATTTTTCCTTGGCTTAGAAAGTAAAAAAAGATGAGAAAAATTAGATACGAACTTCTTCTCACTACTTTGTTAGATTTATTTACAAATTAAAATAGTTATTGTGAAAAAACAAGAGGTGATCAATTATAATATTCCCAAAGATTTCATGAAAATAACCGTTGATTATCGTAATAATTTAATTTTTTGCAGCATTTTTGTATTTCATTTCGTCTTTTAAGAAAACCTTGAGATATGAACGTAGAGACAAAAACCACCGCAGGCCAAGCAATGGGCATAATTGGTATAGTACTTGCAGTTATTTCGCTAATTCTGGCCTTTATTCCTTGTATAGGAGTTGTTGCATTTCTTCCAGGTGCTCTAGCTTTAGTTTTTAGCATTATTTCCATTGTTCAAGCAGCCAATGGTTATGGTTCTAAAAGTTTGGGTATAGGCGCTTTAATTGTATCGTTAATTTCAATAATACTAGCAGCATTATGGGTGACGATATTGAGTGGAACACTTATGTTTGCTGATAAAGCGTTTAAGAATTCCGATAAAATTGAGATTTTTGGTGAAGAATTCGGCAAGGCATTAGAGAAGGAGATTGGCGATAAAGATGTGCATATAGAGATTGTTTCTGATAGCCTTGAGAATGCACTTAGAGATTTAGAAAAAGAACTCGACAGTTTGGGAGGAACAGATGAAGAGAAGGCTCGCAAAGCAGGGCAAGCTGCTGCCAAAGCCTTAAAGAAATCTTCTAAAATCACAATTGATACAGATTCAGTTAAGATTAGAATTGAAGCAAAGCACAATTGATAACCTTATTTCAGGATAGTAATAGTAAAGTGAGCAACTCTAGGGTTGCTTACTTTATTCTGAATATCAGTTTTATGGCCATAATTATGGCCATTTTGCTTTACGCTATTTTTTATAAGCACAACGGTCATCATATTCCTGCATTACTAACTCAGGAAACGGGAATTATTCCACCAAGCAAAGGTTTATCGGCAAGTTTCGCAGAAATTGTTCGGGGTAATATTTCCGCAGCACTTGAACTAAACCCTCACTCTGTAAGGATTTTCAGTTTTTTTGCGCTTCAGTTTTTGCTTAGAGCCGTTATTCTGATTGCATTGAAAAAGCAATGGTTATCTGTAAATAGATTGGTAACAGTAGATGTTAGTATTTCTCTTATCCTTTTTATTGTATGTTTTGCCCCGTTAATTGAGTTTACACTCAAACTATTCGCCCAACTCCTGCATTAATTGTTCAAAAGTAAAACCGTCGGTTGCTTTAATCCCTTTTTGGGCTTGGTAAACTCTGCTGCAATCGGCAAAATAATCGTGCTGGTAAACGAAAATATAATCACCTCCAAGAGCTTCCTTGAGGAATGTTTCTTTTTCCTTAAGGGTTTTCAGTGGTTCAAGGTCATAACTCATAATCCAAGGTAAAGGCAAATGTGAGCGGAACGGGAACAAATCGGCAGTAAATACCAGAGTTTTCCCTTTGTAACTGATTAATGGAATAATTTGTCCTGGTGTATGTCCGTGAAACATTCGGATATTTACGTTGGGAATTAATTCCGTTTCTCCATCAACTAGGTTAAGAGCACCTCTGTCCCTTATTGGAAGCAGATTTTCGGGTAAGTAAGTGTCGGCTTCCCTAGAGTTCGGGTTAATTGCATTTTCCCATTGTATCCTCGATATGTGATACTTTGCATTTGGGAAGGTAAGTTGAAGTTCTCCATTGCTATCGCGATAAATACCCCCGCCACAATGGTCGTAATGGAGGTGGGTAAACAAAACATCAGTAATGTCCTCTGGTTTATAGCCTCTTGCAGCAAGTCCTTGCAGTAAACCCTCGCCGCCAAATGCGTAAACATGGCTCATAAACTTTTCGTCCTGCTTGTCACCAATACCCGCATCAATCAGAATTATCCTACCATCACTTTCAACAATTAACGATTTTAACGCTAAAGGAATAAGATTATTCTCATCAGCTGGGTAAACTTTATTCCACATCACTTTTGGAACAACGCCAAACATTGCGCCACCATCAATTTTGAAGTTTGATATGTTAAAGTACGATAGTTTCATAGAACAAACATTAGATATTAGACTCAAGAGGAAAGATTTTAAACTAAATATTTATTATGAACAGCAAATTTAGTGGTTTGTTTGAATTTTTAGGAATGAATCAGAGTAACCGAATGGATTAATATGATTATTAAACGCTATAATTTCCAATCAAATATTTTACTTTTGACAAAGTTTTCTAGTAAATCTACAATCTAGTGTCAGAAATCTAATGTCTATATATGAAAATACACTTTATTGCTATAGGTGGTAGCGCAATGCATAACTTGGCCATTGCGCTTAAAAATAAAGGCTACATAATAACAGGTTCCGACGATGAGATATTTGAACCATCATTAACCCGATTAAAAAACAACGGCTTGCTACCCTCCTATACAGGATGGAATATCGATGTGATAACTCCCGAACTTGACGCAATTGTGCTTGGTATGCACGCTCGCTCCGATAATCCTGAACTCTTAAAAGCAAAAGAACTAGGGATCAAAATATACTCATACCCAGAGTATCTTTACGAGCAAACTAAGGATAAAACAAGAATTGTAGTGGGTGGCAGTCACGGTAAAACCACCATTACATCGATGGTTATGCACGTTTTGAAGCAGCTAGGTATCGGTTTTGACTACATGGTAGGTGCGCAGCTGGATGGTTTCGACAATATGGTTGGCTTTAGCCACGAAACAAAGTATGCAGTTTTTGAGGGCGATGAGTATTTAACTTCGCCAATTGACCCTCGCCCTAAATTTCATGTTTACAAACCCAACATCGCCATTATATCGGGCATTGCTTGGGACCATATTAATGTGTTTCCAACCTTCGAGAATTACAAAAACCAATTCTCGATTTTTATTGATTGCATTGAACCTAATGGTACGCTAATATACTGCAACGATGATGCAGAGGTAGTTGATGTGGTAAAATCATCGAAAAGGAAGGATATTAAATATATACCATACTCAACACAGGAGTACTCAGTAGATAATGTTGGAAACTATTCCCTTGTTTCCAATGGAACCGCATTCCCCTTGAAAGTTTTCGGGAAACATAATGTGCAGAATATTGGAGCAACCAAAGCAGTATGTAGTCTGCTTGGCGTAACGGATTCCCAATTCTACGGCGCTATAGGAACCTTTAAAGGAGCGGCAAAACGCTTACAGTGTTTAGCGGAGAATAATTCAACAAGGGTTTTCTTGGATTTTGCCCATTCTCCATCGAAGGTTAGCGCAACATTAAAAGCGGTTCGTGAGGCATATCCAAATAGAGAATTAGTTGCCTGTTTTGAGTTACATACATTCAGCAGTTTGAATAAGGATTTTCTGTCGCAGTATAAGGACACATTGCTTGGAGCCGATTTTCCGATGGTTTACTTTAACCCGCACACCATCGAGCATAAGCGACTTCCACAAATCAGCATCGATGAGGTTAAAGCAGGCTTTGGTCAGCAAAGCCTTCAGGTTTATACCGATTCAGCGGAACTTTTATCTAAGTTAAATGGCTTTAACTGGGAGAATAAGAATCTACTAATAATGACTTCAGGAAATTTTTCGGGTGTTAATTTGCAGGAATTGGCTGAAAAAATCGTAGAGAAGAAGTGATTTTGAAAAAATCATCCAGAAATATTTTTTCATTTTTTTTTGAAAAACTTTTGCAGGAAATAAAAATTCATATACCTTTGCACCCGCTTTGATAAGGTAACACCACTTACCAAAGATTTTTAAGGCCCGTTCGTCTAGGGGTTAGGACGTCAGGTTTTCATCCTGGTAACAGGGGTTCGATTCCCCTACGGGCTACTAAACAAGAACAAAATTTAAAGAGATGGCAAATCATAAATCATCGGTAAAGAGAATTAGACAAACTGAGGCACGCAGAATTCATAACAGATATTTTGCTAAAACTACTCGTAATGCTCTAAAGGCCATTAGAACAACTACCGACAAAGCAGTTGCAACTGAAATGCTACCTAAAGTTACAGCTTTACTTGATAAACTTGCTAAAAAGAGCATCATTCACAAGAATAAAGCGGCTAACCTAAAGAGTTCAATTCAGAAGCACGTTAACGTTCTAGCATAATTTTTTTCAAACATTATATGCAAAAGCCCCAATTTTGGGGCTTTTCTTATTTTATTCGGCTAGGTAATTCCATTCCGGTTTAAGCACATCCTTAAGTTTAGCGTAAGGAATCTCAATAATAATATCGCCTTGTGCATAGCTGGCTATTTCGTAAGCGTTATAGTGGAGAATAAATGCTTTGTTACCAAACCCATACTCTTGCGAAAATTCATATTTGTTATTTGTAAACCAGAATGCGCCAGAATCTCTATCTGATTTATATTTTTCGTTAAAGGCAAGTTCCGCTACTGTGTAAAAATCATCAATATTCTCAAAAATATCAGCCAATTCAAGTTCCTTCGTTTTTTTTATGTCAATGTTTTTGTAGTGATAACTTTGCATTCCATGTGCTCCACCCATGTAGTCGGCATAAAAGTACCTGAGGGTAAGTGTTTTGCCATCATTTCTCATCACCTCAAAATTTATCTTTACAAACCATTCAATATTTGATGCGTTTGGGAAAGAACTTGAGAAATCCACAAAGGAGCTATCGTACCTATAGGATATGTCAACCAGTTTATTTTTAAATGCTTCAATCTGGCTAACCTCTGAGCTATCTTCAATCATCAAAAGATAATCGGAATAGATACTCTCGGATAATTTACTGGAGATTTTTTCGGGGAATGCTGGGAACGAAAAGTTTAGCTTTAAACAAGCA
>CAZTVY010000095.1:0-9241 GCA_964617235.1 uncultured Rikenellaceae bacterium
GAAATCGTTTGAAATGGCAGATTCTCAATTCCCGTCACAATTACAGTTTGCAACAAAATCACTTGGAAATATTAAATTCACCTACAATTAAAGCCATTACTCTAACATTAATAGATCATTTTTCGCAAATACATTTCAAAATGTAAGATATCAATAATCATACATTTAAATTTCACATTTTTTTGAACAAGAAACGTTGTTAATCCGAATTAACGGTTAAAATCTTTGATTAATCATCGATAAATCTGCTAAAACAATTGCTGTTACAGCCTCAATTACCACAGGAACACGCAACGCAATACAGGCATCGTGGCGACCTTTAATGTCGAGGTTTTCTACCTTGCCATTGGCAAGATTAATTGTTTGTTGCTGAATACCTATGCTCGATGTTGGTTTTACTGCCACTCGAAAAACCAACTCGTTACCATTGGTAATGCCACCAGATATTCCTCCAGCATTATTGGTAGATGTTCTTCCTTGGGCATCTAAGAATTTATCGTTATGCTGAGAGCCTGTCATTGTTGCTGCTGAAAAACCTGAACCAAACTCAATTCCCTTTATTGCTGGAACAGCAAAAACGATATGGCTAATTAACGACTCTACCGAATCGAAGAATGGCTCGCCTAATCCAACAGGTAAATTGTTTGCTCTACACTCAACTATACCTCCAACAGAATCGCCACTTTCAATCGCCTTGCTGATAGTTCCCTCTATATCAATACTTCCTCCAACTGAAATCAACTTGGCATTTATGCTTATTGGCTCAATCATCTTTTTTGCAATAACGCCAGCAGCAACCAGCGCAAGGGTTAAACGACCCGAAAAGTGCCCACCACCGCGGTAATCGTTATACCCATTGAATTTATGATGTGCAACAAAGTCGGCATGTCCAGGTCGTGGCAAATCCTTTATGCGCTCGTAATCGCCCGATTGGGTGTTGGCATTCCTGAATATGATTGTTAGTGGTGCCCCTGTGGTAAAACCATTAAACCATCCAGAGATTATTTCGGGAACATCATCCTCGATACGTGGAGTGGTGCCTTTTGCGCCAGACTTACGTCGTGAAATATCGTGTGTAAAATCATCTAACTGCAAGGGTAATCCTGGTTTTACGCCATCAATAGCAATCCCAACTGCTGGGCCGTGCGACTCGCCAAAGATTGATATTCTGAATATTTGTCCAAATGTATTCATGTAACTGGATGATTTAGTTATTAGGTTATTGAGAGAATAGGTTATTTGGTTAATCAGTTATTTGTTGCTTTACCGTCGTATCTAATTGTCAAATTTACTTAATGACCTAATAACTTATTCACTTATTTACTCATTACCAAATTAACTCATTTTCAAATTAACTAACTGCTCCAAATCTTCAAAAAAATCTGGATAACTCTTGGATACGGCTTCAGCGCTATCAATCTCAACCTCGCAATTACCGTTTAATACGGCAACTGCGCAAGCCATTGCAATGCGATGGTCGCCGTGCGATTGAACTTTAGCCGATTTCGGCTTTCCTCCTTGAATTATCATTAAATCGTTCTGCACCTTAATGTCGATTCCCAATTTAGTGAATTCCTCCATAAGCGTTGCAGCCCTGTCGCTCTCCTTTACTTTTAGTCGGCCAACGCCCAGAATTTTTGATTCTCCAGCACAATGCGAAGCAAGTGCTACTAACGGAGGGAACAAATCAGGACAATGCGTGGCGTCGAAATCAAAGCCAGCTAAATCCTCCTTCTTCACTAAAATGCTATTCTCGCGAATGGAAACGTACGCACCACACCACATTAAAGCATTGATAATTGCCCTATCGGCTTGAAGCGAGCGTAGGTTAAGGTTCATCACCTCTACCTCTCCAGCAATTGCACCAGCAACAAGCAAAAAGGCAGCACCACTCCAATCGCCCTCAACATTATACTTGCAGGGCTTGTAGCGCTGAGGCGCTTTAATTCTGAATTCCGAATTATTGATATTCTCAACATCAACACCGAACTTACGCATCATATCTATAGTTAACTGCACGTAGGGAATGCTTTTGAGATTATCAACCAATATTGTTACATCGGAACTTGCCATTGGCGAAGCCATAAGCAAACCCGTAAGCACTTGCGAACTTAATGAGCCATCGACGCTGATTCGCCCACCTTTTATTGGCCCTTTTACCTGTATTGGCAGAAAACCATTTGCAGTAGAACACTCAACACCAAACTGATTCAACGCATCGGCAATTATCTGCATCGGTCTATTCATCAGGGAACCGTCACCAATCAAGGTTATATCGCCATTAAGAGTTGATGCAATTGGCGAGAACATCCGAATGCTTAATCCAGATTCTCCACAGTTCAGCGGACGTGCAGGAAGTTTTAGTCCACCATCAACAATTAAATAATTAGCATTTCCATCAATATTTGCTCCCAAATCCCTGCAAACACGAATTGCCGCTTGGCAATCGTCACTGTTTCCTACGTTTAAAATCTCAGAACGTCCTTCGGCCATAGATGCAAGCGCAATAGCCCTTTGTGCAACGCTTTTAGATGCAGGAGCCTGCACAACACCATTAACTGCCGAAGACCTTACAAACCTCTTCATCTAAAAAAGTATTTAAACATCCAACCTGCACTGCAGGTAGAGATATAACAATATCTACATTTATCAAACTAACAAACCTAGCCCCCGATGAATATGGAATTGCATTAATCGAGTTCTTCTCTAACTCAACATTAAGACCTTTCTCCATCAACTTAACATCTGGTTCTACGCCAAAATAGTACGTATACGACTCAACAGCCTGATTGATGAGCCAGCGCTTTCCCGATATTATGTTACAATCGAAAGCCTCTGCATAAATGCCAAAATTCGACATTCGGTAGTTTGCATCGAGAATAGTCAAATTTGAGGGCAAATCAACATCGCTAATTGGGTTAGCATCGGGCAATAGGGTTGATACAACAACATCAAATCCGCCAATTTCAGATTTGATTTTATCAATTTCCAAAACCCTACACCCAAAATCATCGGCAATGAGCAGTGCTTTAGAGTGAGTGCGGTTGGAAACAGTAACCTCTGCCCCATTTTTCACTAAGCCATAAACGGCCGCCCTAGCCGCAGGGCCCGCACCAAGTATAAGACATTTCAGCCCATTCAATTTCAATCCTGACTCTATAAGTGAACGGGTAACACCGAAATGGTCGGTATTGTAACCCGACAATTTACCTTCGGCATTAACAATTGTATTAACTCCACCAATTAGTTTAGCATCATCGGAGATAAAATCCAGATAAGGCATCACCTCCTCTTTGAATGGAGTGGTAATGTTAGCCCCCGAAATATTCAGGTTTTTTATTATCTCAATCACATCCTTACCACTTAATGCCCTGATTCGCGTATAGAATGCATCCATTCCCGACTTTTCAAAAACTGAGTTGAAAAGCTGTGGGCTTCGGCTATGAAGGATTGGTTTGCCAAAAACAGCGAAATATTTTTTTTGTAACATGTGATTCATTAATTCAATTTTGCGACTGGTGACTCTTTAAATATGGTGACAAGTGACTTTATACTCCCAATCTCCATCTTCTGTCTTTCTTTTTCTATCTTCCATCTTCCTTCCTCCCACTTCCATCTTCTAACTTCCCGCTTCCATCATCTTTAACATACTCTCAACCACGTCATAGTTCATTTGACCTGGAGCAACCTCTTTCCCTTTAATTGATGCGTAAGTAAACGGTGCACCAAGCATTGGAGCTGCCAAACGGGTGATTTTTCCAATTTCGCCCATACAAAACGCAACTAACTTTGTGTATTTCTCATATAAACCAAGCACTCTGGAGCAATCCTCTGTACTATGAGCAGTACAGGCAATTTTAACGATATCGGCACCCGACCCAACCATTTTTTCAACTAAACGCGATAAATCCCTATGCCCTGGAGTTTTCTCGTAGTTATGGTATGATAAAACAACCTTACAACCTTTACTATGAGCCAAATCTGCAATTTTATCGCGATAAACCTCTGGAACATTTATATCTATATCTACACAGGTGCAGCCAAACTCAATTGCTTGACTATACTTTGAGTATAAAACCTCGTATTTGTTATCGGAACGATATGTAGCAATCAACTTTTTATCTTGACTGAAAATTAAAGAAAACTGCTCGTCGGAGAAGTCCAATAAATCCATTCTGATTTCGGCTAACGAAACATTGCTGAGATGCTTTAAAGCCTCATCGAAAGTAACATTCCCTATGGTTAAACAAATTTTTGGATGCATTTTTTTTTGTTTGAACACGAATGACACAGATTTTACAGATAAACACAAATAAATTTGTAAAAATTAGTTCAATCTGGATTTCGCTAAATCAAAGATATCAAACACAAAGTAACACTAAGGATGCACAAAGGCACACAAAATAAAGAGAACTATGTGAAACAAATAAATCTGCGAAAATTAGTCCAATCTGTGTCATCTGTGTTCTATAAATTTTTTAATTTCATTCAACTCCAACCTCTCAATTACAACATTCCCAATTCCCTTCATCAAAATAAAATCGATGGAGTCGTCAACCTTTTTCTTATCCTTGGTTAGGGCTTCGAATATGCGTAATGGATTAATGCTTGTGCAGATTGGCAAATGCAACTCTCGAAGCAAATTCATAATCCGCATATAGTCCCGATTCTCAAGCAATCCTTTTTCTGCTGATAAGCGAGCCGAGAACTCAAGCCCAATGCTTACACTTTGCCCGTGCGGTAAACCCGATATTTTCTCCACTGCATGCCCCCAGGTGTGACCGAGGTTCAACTTTTTACGCACACCCTTCTCGTGTTCATCGGCAGTTACAACGCTTGCCTTAATGCGAACCGACTTTGCCAGCAAAGGAGTTATTACCTCAACATCGCATTGCATTAACTTCTCGATATTATTCTCCATAAACGCAAAGTCAGCAGCATCGGCAATTAAGCAATGCTTTACCATTTCGGCAAAACCATTGGAAAGTTCAACAACAGGCAAAGTTTTCAGCATCGATGTATCGCAGATAATAAACTTTGGCTGATTGAATGTTCCAACAATATTTTTGTATCCATCCAAATCAACTCCATTTTTGCCTCCCACGCTGGCATCGACCTGAGCAAGTAGGCTTGTAGCCACAAAGCCAAACTCCACGCCACGCATATATGTAGATGCCACAAAACCTGATATATCGCAAACAACTCCGCCACCAATTCCAACAACAAAGGAACTTCTATCGGCTCCAGCATCAAGCAACCAACGGTAAATTTCAGAAACTGAAAGTAAATTTTTTGATGCTTCACCAGCTTTTACAACAATCTTTGGATAATTGGGGAATTTATCACCATAGAGTTTATCTACATTCTCATCGGTTATAATGTAAACACCCTTGCCCGGAATGTATTTCGATAGATTTGAAATGCTTTCCCCTACAATTATTGTCGATTCTGATATTTTTCCTTTTACTTGTATTATTTCCATTGCAATGCTGGCCTTTTGTCATTTTGAGCGAAGCGAAAAATCTAAATCTCAATTCACAGATACCTCACTTCGTTCGGCATGACAATAATTTTAATACTCAAAGTTACGTTGATTTTTTCAAATAACTCTATTTTCGTGAGCAATCAGATTCTTTTGCATTCCGACCGATTCCTCGTGGATACTTCTAAAAAGTTTTTCGAGGAACTGTGGTCGCAAGCCCGATTCCACACCTTTACTTGTAACTCGCTCCAAAACTTGATTCCAACGGGTAGATTGCAATACCTGCATTTTCTCGTTCCGTTTTACATCGGCAATTTTGCCAGCAAGCTCCATCCTGTTAGAAAGTACCCAAACCAGTAAATCGTCCATAATATCAATCTCCGCCCTTAACTCATCCAGCATTTCCAATGAAAATTTACGTAAGGGAGCCTCTTCGGCTAGAACTAATTTCAACAAATCGTGGAATTGCTTTGGAGTTAACTGCTGGGCCGAATCGCTCAACGCAATTTCGGGGTAAGGATGCACCTCCACCATCAAACCATCAAAGTTTAAATCCATTGCCCGTTGGGCAACTAGTGGAACCAATTCGCTTTTCCCAGTTATGTGGCTAGGGTCGCATATAATTGGGAGATTTGGATAACGCATTTTTAGTTGAAGCGGAATATCCCACAAAGGTTGATTGCGGAAAACCGATTTACCCCAAATTGAAAACCCTCGATGAATTGCTCCCAACCTATAAATTCCCGCGTTGTAAAGCCTGCGGATTGCACCCTCCCAAAGCTCAATATCGGGACTTAACGGATTCTTAACTAGAACGGGAATATCAACTCCCTTTAAAGCATCGGCAATTTCCTGCATTGCAAAGGGATTAGAAACCGTGCGAGCGCCAATCCAAATTAAATCTGTCCCAAATTTCAGCGCTTCGTAAACGTGCTGATGACTGCCAACCTCGGTAGAAAAAGGTAAACCTGTCTCGCGTTTCACATCGCGTAACCAAGCCAAAGCCTCGCTTCCGTAACCCTGAAACGAATTTGGCGTTGTTCTTGGTTTCCAAACCCCAGCCCGCAAGTAGGAAACTGAGTTTGCGTTTTTTAAACTATTGGCAACACACAGCAGCTGCTCTGGCGACTCAGCACTGCAAGGTCCAGCAATAATTAAAGGTCTATCAGACCTACTGTTCCAACCGCTAAGCGGCTGCAATTGAGGAAGATTTTCTCTTTCCATTATCTTTTGCTTTTAACTGTTTACGCGACTCCTCGAACTGCTCCCTTATATCTGCTGCACTATCAATAAAATCCGCAACTGCCGACTGATTGTTTGCTGCAATACTCTGCTCTAATCTCTGTAGCTCGGCAATCATCAATCCAAGATTGCTAAGAACATTTTGCTTGTTCTGATTCACTATTGGCAACCACATACTGGCAGGACTTTTTGCCAAACGCGAGGCAGAATCAAATCCAGTTGAAGCAATATTTTCCCATTCAGGATTTTCGTGATTAACCAATTTAACAACGTTGCACAACGAGTATGCAACTAATTGAGGCAAATGCGAAACTAATCCCACAAGTCTATCGTGTTGCAGTGGCTCAATGTATTCAACTCTTGAGTTGAGTTGATGAAATAGTTCGTGAGCAACTTTAAGCGCATAACTCGATGAACGTTGCGGCTGACATATGTAGGTTTTACAACCATTGAACAGGTCGGCATCAGCACCATCGGGTCCTTTTACCGATGAGCCAGCCATTGGATGCGCTGCAACAAAGTTTTTCCTGTTGATATGGCTTTTAAGAGCGCTGCAGATTGATGCCTTTGTAGAGCCCAAATCTATAACCACTGTCCTTTCGTCGGCGTAGTCAAGAATCTCCGTAATAATTGGGATTGCAACATCAACGGGAGTGGCAACAACAATGATATTTGCGTACGCAATAGCATCGTGCAAATTCCACTCAACATCCACCATTCCTTGCTGAATGGCCCGTTCAACACTATTTTTATGGGTATCGACACCAGCAACTAGTCCAACTTTTCCGTGAAGGCCTAGTCCAATGGAACAGCCCATTTGGCCAGTTCCTACAATTGCTAAACTTTTTTTACTTAAATCCATAGTATTAATTTTTAATTGGTTGAATTTTTATTAATAAAATTTCCTGCGCTGTAAACTCAAATAACTCTCAGGTAATTGGTATGATTTTTTAACGATTTAAGAGCAAGGTTGAAATCGTCGATATGGAGGAATACCACATCGGCGTGGAAGTAGTACTCCCAGCATTGACCTACCTGAGGTAACGAGTGTAGCATCGTTAAATTGATGCCATAACGCGAAAAAGATTGTAGTGCATTCTGCAAACTTCCCGATTTGTGAGGCAAGGCAAATGCGATGCTGGATTTGTTTGATTTTATTTGGGTTTCGTTATTTTGAGTAGGCGAAAGCACCATAAAACGGGTGTAGTTAGCCTTATTCGACTCAATGCTTGGTGAAATAATCTCTAACCCATACTCCTTTGCCGCCTCAACGCTAGCAATTGCAGCAACACCAGCAAGATTGTTTTCGGAAATCAACTTTGCACTAAGCGCAGTATCGTCCGACGCAACAACCCTTAAATTCCTCCTTTGCAAAAGAAAGTCATCGCATTGCGCCAATGCCATTGGGTGTGATTGCACCTCAACAATTGAGTCGATAGTTTGATTGGGTAATGCCATTAAATTCTGAACAATACGCAGGTAAACTTCGCCTATCACAGTCAATGTCGATTCTCGTATTAGTGCGTAATTTGGGAGTATCCCGCCAACCAATGAATTCTCAACCACCATAATTCCAAAACTGGCGTTACCACATTCAATGGATTCTATCAACTCTGTAAAGGTTATGCACTCAACTATTTCAATGTCGGTTCCAAAGAAATCTCTTGCTGCCTCCTGATGAAAAGCCCCTCGCACACCCTGAATTGCTACTTTTTTTCTCATACTATTTTTATGTGTTCTAATTGATTTCAATAAAAAAAGGCCCCATCTCTGGGACCCTTGCATTTTTTACCTTTTTTATCTACATAATGCTATCAGTCCCCATGTTTGCTGCGGAAATAGAAATAAAAAAAGTAATATGATTGACTGTGATTGTTCATCGTTGTTTGTTGTTCGTTTGATATTTACCCTTGTTGATTTCTTTTATCTAATGTCTTCTGTCTAATTTCTAAAATCTGCATTAATAAAAAAGCCCCGATTTCTCAGGGCTTGATTTATTCTGTGCTATTCTAGTTCATCACTTCACACACAATTACCAAGCCCCCACTTTGCTAAAGTAGAAGTAAAAGCCTGCGTAAAAGTATGAACTGAAATTTGCCATTGTTCCTTGTTTTCGACTTACAATTTTAAATGGTTTATGCGAAGAATCCAAATAATCGTCAAAATTAATTTATATTAAATTGATTTTCAGTTCATTGAAAAACTTACAGTTTAATATCAACTATGTAATTGTTGATATTGATTAAAATACGACATTTGCAGTCGATTCGCACACAAAAAATGGCTCGAATACTTATACTTGATAATTACGACTCGTTCACATTCAACTTAGTTCACTATGTTGAAGAGTTCGGCGCACATCAGGTTGATGTTTTCCGTAACGACCAAATACTGGTTGAAGATGTGGCCAGTTACGATGGCATAATTCTTTCTCCAGGGCCAGGGATTCCCTGCGAGGCAGGAAATCTATTACCTATTATAAAGGGATACTCTCAAACAAAACGGATACTAGGTGTT
>CAZTVY010000096.1:0-9203 GCA_964617235.1 uncultured Rikenellaceae bacterium
CTGCTTAAGAAATGGAATTATGAATGGAAACCTCTTTACAGAGGATATACCGACAAAGTTTTATACATTAACGTTGGAAGCAACGATGTAAAGGAAAAAGTGGTTCCACCTCAAGTAAAAGAGAAATTTATTGGTGGGAAAGGATACGGTTTGCGTTTGCTATGGGACGCAACAACCCCAACCACACGCTGGAACGATCCCGACAACGAAATAATTATTAGCTCTGGCCCCGTGGGTGGAGTTACCCAGTACTCTGGTACTGGAAAGTCTCTTATTGTAAGCCTTTCCCCGCAAACCGACTCGGTAATGGACTCCAATGTAGGGGGCTTTTTTGGTCCATTCCTAAAATTCTCTGGTTACGATGCTTTGGAGCTACAAGGCAAAGCCGATAAGGATGTTATCATATACATTGATGGAATAAATCACACTGTTGAAATATACGAAGATCCAGGCTTCTCAAAGGATTCGCATTTACTTGGCGAAGAGTTAACTGAGGTTTTTGCTGAGGAAGAAAAAGATTATAAGAACATAGGTATTGTTTCAACAGGTGCTGCTGCCGATCACTCATTGATTGGTATGATTAACTTCACCTTCTACGACCCAAAACGTAAAAAAGTAAGGCTAAAGCAAGCTGGTCGTGGCGGTTTAGGTACCGTTATGCGAGACAAAAAAATTAAGGCTATTGTTGCACGCGTTGATGGCGTTAAAGGAAACCTTAACAATGTGGCTAACCTTGAGGCAATTACTGAGCGAGGAAGAAGTTACCAAGCCGAAATTCGAGAACTCGACGATCATCAGTGCCAGATGCGCAAGAAGGGTACAGCAAACATCGTTAACGTGATGAACGATTACGACTTGCTCCCTACTCACAACTTTAAGTTTGGTAGCTCCTCCGATGGCAAGAAAATCCACAGTGATTTACTTCGCGATAAATACTTCACTCTAGGCATACCCGACGGATGCTGGATTGGATGCGCAATGAGTTGCTCAAAAGGTGTAGACGACTTTGTTCTTAAAACCGGCCCATACAAAGGCACAAAGGTTATTGTTGATGGACCCGAGTACGAAACTGCAGCAGGTTGCGGTTCAAACCTAGGTGTTTTTGACTACGACGGAATTATTGAGGCAAACTTCTACTGCGACACATACGGAATCTGCACTATCACTTGGGGTACCTGTATGGCGTTTGTCATGGAGTGCTACGAGAATGGCATCCTAAACAAGGAACGCACCGGAGGTCTTGACCTTAGCTTTGGTCAGTTCGAAAATATGATGGAGGTTATGCACCAACTTGCCCGTGGCGAAGGATTCGGATTGGTTGTTGGACAGGGTGTTCGCAAAATGAAGGAGAAATTCATTAAGGAGTACGGTGCCGATCCTGCATTCCTCCAAGATATTGGGATGGAGAACAAAGGTTTGGAGTACTCACAGTACGTTTCAAAGGAATCGCTTGCTCAGCAAGGTGGTTACGCTATGACCAATAAAGGTCCTCAGCACGACGAAGCTTGGCTAATTTTCATGGATATGGTTAACAACCAACTCCCCAGCTTCGAGGATAAAGCCGAAGCGCTACACTACTTCCCAATGTTCCGTACTTGGTTTGGTCTGAATGGTTTCTGTAAATTACCCTGGAACGACGTTGTACCAAAAGGTAATGCTCAACTACCAGAACCACACAAAATTCCTGGACACGTTGATAACTACGTGGCTGTTCACAACGGAGTTACTGGAAACAATATCGATAAGCATGGATTAATTCTACAAAGTGAGCGCGTATACAACTTCCAACGCATATTTAACATCCGTCGTGGATATGGTTTACGTAAACACGATGCTCAACCATACCGTGCATGCGGACCTGTAACCAAGGAGGAGTACCTAAGCCGCGAGGAGCGTTACGATAAGCAACTTAAGGAGCAAGTAGGCGTTGATCCTACCAAAATGACCTTGGAGGAAAAAATGGCCGCATTACGCAAATACCGCGAGGGTCGTTACGAGCAACTACTCGATGCAGTTTACAAACGCCGCGGATGGACTAAAAATGGTGTTCCTACCATTGAACACTTACAAAAAATAGGCATGGATTTACCAGAACTTATTGAGGTAATTAAGCCTTTACAATAATAGAATTCAAATTGATAAAAAACCTCCGTCAGAAATGATGGAGGTTTTTCGTTTTATAGATTTTATTACTTTTACTGTATTAACCCCCTCAAGGGTTTAAAACCCTTGAGGGGGTGCTGAAAAGTTAAGTGTCATGTTGAGCGAAGCGAAACATCTTTATTACCTATTATATAGATCCTTCGCTGCGCTCAGGATGACAAATCCTATAAACAATTAATAAAAATTATGATAAAAACACTTGCCCTTTTACTTTTAGGTCTTTTAACAACCTTAAAACCTTCAACAGCCCAAGAAATTAGTGAGTTAATCATTGACCCTACAATCCGCGATTTTGTTGAAATCAACCCCCAGGTTCAACTCCATTACGCCAGTACAGGATTTTCAATTGATAAAATTGCAGTATTCGATGACTACTCCTTAATTTTCACCCAGACAGGAGCCAAGCTCTATTTAATCGACAATAAAAACCATTTAATACAGGACGAGTGGGATTTCGAAAAAGATGGAAAAATCAAAGTTATTGACATTCGTTTTTCACCAGGAAAAAATGATAAGGGAAAGAATGTTTTTGCATGGAAATACAAAAGCCCGTTTATTTCGGCAAATGAAACACAAATATTTGCTTTACCGGATTCGGGCATGGTTACTTTAGGCAAAGTTGTAACATCGAGGTTCAATAATTCCTTTTTTAGTGCCAAAATTAGCGGAGGTAAGATAAACTACGAATTAATACCAATTGAAACTAAATGTATAATTCCTGAAAACATCAAAAAGGAGTTTGGCGAATATGAGTGTAGTTGGAGCACCCTATCATACTTAAAACTCAACAACGGTAAATTGTTTTCACTATGGGGGTACCCATCTCAACTTTCTGATAATGAAGGAAATGTAACTCTAAAATCAAAAATTAAAAATATACTTATAAGGCAAGATGAAGATGGAATCCCCACAGCCGTAGAGTATGAAAAGATTGTAAACGAAGAAAAGCATATTGGTGGATGCTATGTTTTTCGCCTGAAAAACAACATTTTACTTCTAAAGGTAAGAGAACAAACTATAACCATTTATGATGAAAGTCTCGCAGTTAAGCGAATTGTAAACTTAAACCCAGAATTCAAAAAACAGTTTGGAGGAGATTCATATAAAATCTATCACTGCACAATATTTAAGGATGAAAAGTATGATGAAATATGGGCCAATATTTATACTTACAGCGATTCACTTAAAAAAACTTTTACTCATTATGCAAAACTTAACATTGAAGGTGATAACATTATCAAAACCCATCTTACCTTTAAAGCCGATAAGGATTTAAAGGTAATTCCTCAATTTGTCCACAATCGAACATTATACTTTAAGGCTAATCCAAGTGATATTGATTACTCCGCAATTTTCAAGATAAACCTCGAACAAGAAAAGAGTGATACAGTTTTTCTGAGACGTTCGAACAATATCTCAATTAATCTTTTTGATAGAACAGTATTCAACTTTGGGATAAGTCAAAAACAAGTTTACAATCAACTCCCCACAAAAACGGTAGAAAACTTAGGTGTCAAAGCACAATCAAAATTAAAGATAGACTCATTATCGTTGCTAGCAAGCAAAGCGTTGGAGTGCTTAGAAAAGAAGAATGATTTAAAATTTGCCAGCGAATTATGTCTGTACGACTCCTACAATCTTGGAAGAATAACATTCCTTGAGAAAAGCAATCAACTCAAAAATGTTCCAGTATTTACAACCGATTCACAGCGAGAACTACTTATTATGTTGATGAGAAAACTAGAAAAGGATACCAAGGATGTGGATATGGAACAAAAATCCTCATTTATTGAAGCAACCACGCCCGATGGTTGGAGGTTTGTGTTAGTCAAAACTCCAGATGGTTACAGATTTGGCTCTTCATTCTTTAAGAAAGTAGCGGTATAGCAATAGAATACAACTATACCACTTGTCTGGCCTGTTCAATATGCTCCTTATGTTTTAAAAAGGTTAGATGCAGCACTATCCAATTTGCGAAGAAAAATACTACGGTCATAATCCAAAGGTGTAACCACTCAAATGTTGCGGCCGAGAAAGGTGCTCCCATTGTGTTTAACTTTATAAAACCCTTGATTGCTGGAGTTATTGGAAATACCTGAGCCAAATAGTTGAAGCCAAATGGCAACGATTCAACTGGCCACGAAAATCCTGAAAGGAAAAGCATTGGCACCGATGTAAAAAGTAACGTCATCATTGACTGCTCCCTGCTTTTAAATATTGTTGATAGTAACATTCCAAGAGATATTGATGCCAATAGGAACGGTAAAACAAAAAGCATCAACTCAAAAACATTTCCATTGCTTGGAAAGTTGAATCCTCTAATAACAAACAGCAGCAAGTAAAGCATTACAGGAATGTATACTGTTAAGTATGCCAGCACTTTACCGAAAATCAACCGTACTGTACTGCCTTTCAGTTTAGCCAAAATACCAACGTAACTCATAACTCCTCTTTCTCTCTGGGAACCGCCAAGCATTCCAATTCCCATTAGTAGACTTTGCTGAATTATCAGCAAAATAAGTGGAGGCACTGCATAACTACCATAACCTGAAGTTGGATTGTACAATGGCTCACTTACAAACTCTACTGGCGATGAATAGTTTTGGGCTAAACTAGCATTTACCCCTTGCATCTCGTACTGGTTTATTTTCACATCGTTACTAACCGACATTACTGCGGAAACCGTTCCCTGCAAAACCTGTTTGTAAATAAGCATATAACTAGCATCGGCATAGAGTGCAACGTATGCCTGCTTTTTAACCAGAGTATTCTTTGAAAAGTTCTCAGGAATAACAATTATACCATTAACCTCTCCTTTATAGAATTGCTGTGTGGCCTCAGCCAAACTGCTCGGTTTTGTTGCTACAAAAACTTGTTCTGTTGCATCAATCTTTCTGATAATTTCCCTTGAACTTTTGGAATTATCCAAATCGACCACAGCAATCTTAGTATCGCGAAGCACTTCGGTATTATAACTTATACTATACAAAACTGGATAAATTACAGTTGCTCCAAAAAAAAGGAGCATAACACCTGCATCGCCAAAAATTCTTTTAAGTTCAGCAAGCCAAAGGGCTCCCGTTTCCCTGATTGCGTTATGAATATAGTTGAATATATATTTCATCTTTAATCCCTTCCCCATAGTTTTGGTGTATTACAAATCTCTTTCATCCTTCGTAAGAAGAAAAAAGGCAGGATAAGAAATAGATTCAGCAAAAGCAAAGAGTGCATAGAACTGTAAATTGGCGCTCCCTGTAATGCCTGACCAATAAATACCTGATGATAATGAGTAAATGGAAACAGATAACCTAACACCATCACTGCTTTATACATTGCGATATGCGGAAATGTTAAACCAGACATCGTGAATGCAAGAGCTGCATATACCGACGAAATACTCAACGCCATTCGTAAACTTGTAAATATTGATACTATTACAATTCCCATTGAAATATAAGCCAACACGAACAGTAATGCATTGTAAATTAGCAACCAAACACTCCCATTGAATGGTGTTCCAAAAAACTTTATAAGTAAAATGTTTACAAAAAGCATTAGTAAACTGTATATAAGAAGATATGGTGCCATCTTGGCCGATAACGCTCTAATTATGCTCCCGTGTGCAGTTTTTAGCCATTCATCAGCAGTATGATACTTAAACTCCGAACCTATAGCATAAACAGTTCCACTGAGGATAAACATCAGCAACATTATTGGCAGAAATGCAGTGGTTAAATAGTAAAAGTAATTAGTGTAGGGATTAAAAAGCGCATGAGAATCAACCTTTACAGGCATAACCTGCTGAACCGCTTGGTTGTAATGCTGACCTTTCTTTAACCGTAAATTTAGGTCAACCCCTGCAGAGAAGGTACTTACAGCCGTTGTTACATCCTTATTTATTATTCCTCCAACTATCATGTATGCATTATTGTAGAAGAATGCTACCTGTGGCTGCGATGCCTTAAAAAGATTCTTCTCAAAATCCTGAGGAATAATAACTACTCCATAGATATCGCCACGCTCAATTGCACGTTTTGCCTCGGTTAAATTGGAATAACTGGAAACTATGGTGGCAGAAGGAACTGCATCAATCATTCTTGCCAACTTCCGCGAAGTTGCCGAGGAATTCATATCAACTAATCCAATGGGTAAATTGTGTGGCACTCCATTGATGAACATCAGAGTCATCACCCCAATGGCAATTACAGGAAGAATTAACGTAACCATCAAATAGGTACGTCTGCTTCTCATAAGCATAAACTCACGCTTTATAACCGCCCACCAACCTTTTGGATTATAACTGCTCATTAACTTACGAGGTTAAATTTTATCCCACTCAACAATAACGCTCATTCCTGGACGTAAATTCTCAATTTTATCAACTGGCAAGGCTCTTAACTCAAACGACTTTAAATCGAATGAACCACTTGCTTTTGTTGCTCGCCAAGTTGCAAAGTCCGCTTCGGCCTTAATGAAATTTACCTTGAATTTTAGTTCTTTATTATTAAGAGCAGGAATTGATGCAGTAAACTCCTTACCCATTTCGAATTTGGAAAGTAAATCTTCGCGAACATAGAAAGTAATCCAGCAATCGTTCAAATCAACTAATTGAACTACAGGAAAACCTGGAGTGACCAGTTCGCCCATCTCTGCATTTATTTGAGATATTTCACCGTTGATAGGCGATGTAAGTATAGTTTCCCCTAAATATGATTGAACCTCCGAAATTGCCCCTTGAGCCTGATTAAACATAGCGCGTGCAGCATCCTTATCCTCGGTGCGGGTTGCATTTAGTGCCATTTGGTAGGTTGCCTTTGCGGCATCCTCGTTCATTTTGGCAACCTTTAACTGAGTTTCGGCCTCATCTCTTTTTTGTGCGGGGACAACACCCTCGTTATAAAGATTCTGAATTCTATCAAATGTTTTCTGCATCAACTCCTTGGCTGCAATCGCATTCTGATAAACGCTGTAAGCTTGAGCTATTTGCTCCTCGCGTGCACCCTTATCGGCCTTGTTCTTTTGAGCCTTTGCAGCATCGCCAATAGCCATTACCTGTTGTAGTTTGGCATCAATCTCAGGGCTGCTCAGTATAATCAACTTATCGCCAACCTTCACGGCTTGTCCTTCCTTAAAATTACACTCTGTAATACGTCCAGCAATTTTGGTAGCAACCCTTACCTCGGTAGCCTCAACCTGACCCTGAATAATGATTGGTGCTGGTTTAAATGCAATCCATCCTACAATTGACAGTAGCAATACAAAAGCAATGATTACTACTCCTATTACAACACTACTATTTTTCACTTTCATAGTTATAATATTTTTATTTTTTGATTTTCTAATTTGATGCTAAAGTATACTGTGTAAACGATTGGCTATTGCCAGTTAATTCGAGTAGCAATGCAAGCGCCACATCAAAATCGTACATCGCCTTTAACTGTTCCACCTTTACCTTTGATAGATTCATATTGGCATCCACAACCTCGGTAGAAGTAGCAAATCCCTCGTTAAAAGCTTTCTGACGAACACGAACGTACTCCTGAGCAAATTTCAAACTCACCAAACTACTCTCGTACTGTTCCTTAGCCTGAAGCATCTGTTGGTAAACTTTTGTTATACCTGTTGTTATATCGAGTTGGGCTTTCTCCTGATAGGTCTCAACTTGACTTCGCTGAACCTTTGCAGCCTGAACCTTATTGTTCTTTGCCAAACCATCAAAAATATTGACCTTTAACCCTACACCAACATACCACTCGGGCATAAACTCGGGCATTTGATAACCGTATAACTCATACGACCCCATAATAGCCACATCGGGTAAATATGCCGAACGTTCCTTACGTATTGCTTGGTCTGCCTGAATTTTCTTTTGGTCGAGCTGACCAAAAACTGGGTTTTGTTGCTTTGCCCTAGCTATGTAATCGTCGAGTGTTGAAATGTTCTCGGAGATAAAAAGTTGGGTTGTAGGCTTAACCGGTTGATTTACGTTTAAAACACTCTTTAGCGCGGTTTGCATTAGTTCAACATCCTTTTGAGCCTTTTTCAACTCACGCTGAGCCTCTGCGTAAGCAACCTCGGCATGTAGCCGTTCTGCCTCGGGCGATAATCCGTTTTTCTCCATTTTACGAGCATTGTTTAAATGCTCAAGCATCCCCTGAGATACTTGCATACGAACATTGGCAACTTCAACAGCCAGTATCAACCCATAGTAACGCTGAACCAACGATGTTATTTGGCTATTTGAAACCATTCGCACCTTCTCCTTGTTCTCATTCTCCTTTGCTTTTGCTGCGGAATTGGCTGCATATATCTTACCTCCCGTAAAAATTGGCCAGGTAAGATTTGCGGAAACATTGCCAAGTTTATCCTCCACCAAGGTTTTCTCCCACTCCGCATTCTGAACAGCCTGTAAGCCTTGCTGCGAACCAGCCAATAATTGTTGAAATTGAGGATTTAACTGAGTGGCTAAAGCTGGCGATAGCGTTTGTGTGATTCCTTGCATCAATTGTGTTTGACCAGCAGATAGTGTGTAAAGTCCTTCTAAGGCATCGCCAATGGGCGATAAATCCAACTGGGAAGGCTGATTCTGCATCCCAAAAGTTGCACTTAACCCAACCTGTGGCATATACAGCCCACGAGCAGATTTGCGCTCATACTCATTTTGCATTAATGCCTGATTAGCCACCTTAATATCTGGATTTTGCTGAAGCAGCAAATTTATGCTACCCTGCATATCAAGAGCCAATGAATCAGAGGCGTTCTGCGCAACTAAACTATTTGATAGTTGCACTAGAACTACAGTTAAAACACATAAAACGTAATACTTTTTCATCTTTCAGTATTTTATTTCGAAATTCCAGTATAAATAATCTCAATCACAGAGTATAGTCGCTCCTCGAGCGAAAGCGGAAATCCTGAAACCATTTCGGTTGGCATAGTTTGCTGAAACGCATCGGTAAATAGTTTTTCAGAGGCGGCTATAAACATGTAAAGAGCCATATTTAGGCTCCAACCCTCCTTTAATTTTCCAAGCTTAACAC
>CAZTVY010000097.1:0-9175 GCA_964617235.1 uncultured Rikenellaceae bacterium
CCTCCACCTAGTATAACTATTCGCTTCATACTATTTGTTTTTATTTTGATTATCGAATTTTAAGAGTAACCACTGTAATAACTGCCAGCAGAATTGCCACAATCCAGAATCGTGTTACAATTTTTGGTTCTGGATAGCCCTTCTTCTGGTAATGGTGATGCAACGGCGACATCAGGAATATCCTGCGACCCTCGCCGTACTTCTTCTTGGTGTACTTAAAGTAGCTAACCTGAATTACCACCGACAGATTCTCAACCAAGAATATTCCGCAAAGGATTGGAATTAACAACTCCTTACGAACCACAATGGCGAAAACCGCGATAATTCCACCAATTGTTAAACTGCCTGTATCGCCCATAAACACTTGGGCTGGATAGCTGTTGTACCAAAGAAAACCAACCGCAGCGCCAATAAATGCACTCATAAACACCACCAACTCCCCCGATTGTGGAATATACATTATATTCAGGTACTCTGCGTAGATAACGTTACCCGATAAATAGGCAAAAACTCCGAGCGTTGTGGCCATTACCGCCGATACGCCTGTGGCCAATCCATCCAATCCATCGGTTAGGTTTGCACCATTGGAAACCGCAGTGATAATAAGAATTACAACTACTACAAATATTAACCAGGTAATGATATCGCTCCACTCTCCTTTAAATGGATTCAACATTGAATAGTCAAACTCATTATTCTTGAAGAATGGAATGGTAGTTTTGGTTGTTTTCTCGCTTTTTAGAACTTTTACAGGTTCAGCGCCATTATACTCCGATGCTACAACAGTTTCAACTTGAGTAGGAGCCTTTGTTTTAGGAGCAGGTTCTCTAACAACAATGCTTGGACTTAACCACATTGTTAAACCTACAAAAAGACCTAACGAAACCTGACCTAGAATCTTGAATCGGCCCGAAAGTCCCTCCTTATTCTTTTTGAACACTTTTATGTAATCATCGGCAAAGCCAACTATTCCTAGCCAAACCGTTGCTAAAATCATTATGATAATATAGATATTCGCTAAATCAGCAAAAAGCAACACCGGAATTAGTATTGATGCCAAAATAATGATACCGCCCATTGTGGGTGTTCCTTTCTTCTGCATTTGGCCTTCGAGACCAAGGTTGCGGATTTCCTCGCCTATTTGCTGACGCTGTAAGAAACGGATAATCTTTTTCCCAACCAACAAGGCAAATGATAAAGAAAATATGAATGCCATTGCCGAACGAAAAGAGATGTACTTGAATAGTCCAGACCCAGGAATATCGAAGTACTGTTGAAGAAAATCAATAAAATAGTACAGCATATCTACAAAGTATTAAATATTTCACTTACAACTTCTTTGTCATCAAAATGATGCTTAACGCCCTTTATTTCCTGATAATTCTCGTGACCTTTACCAGCCACCAAAACTATATCGCCCTTTTTAGCCATTAGGCAAGCGGTGCGGATTGCCTCTTTCCTATCCACAATGGTAATAACCTTGCGGGTTAAGGTGATATCAACCCCAGCCTTCATATCGTTCAGAATATCCTCGGGCTCCTCAAAGCGTGGATTGTCCGATGTTAGGATAACCATATCGCTCATCTCAGCCGAAACCTTTGCCATAACTGGGCGTTTGGTTTTATCGCGGTTTCCACCAGCACCCACAACAGTAATCAAACGCTGGTCGTCGCCCTTAATCTTCTTAATTGTCTCAATCACATTCACCAGTGCATCGGGAGTGTGTGCGTAGTCCACAACAGCAACAATGCCGCTATTCGACTTGATATACTCAAACCTACCCGATACCGCAGTAACCTCACTTAGTTTGGTTAGCACATCGCCTTTCTCGAAACCAAGGCTGATAAGCGTTGAGTAAATTGCCAAAAGGTTATACGCGTTGAACTCGCCAATTAAGCGCGTCCAAACCTCAACGCCATCGAGGTTTAGCAGTGTGCCATCGAAATGGCTTTCCACTATGCGGCAACGCATATCGGCCATTGAGCGCAACGAGTAGGTTACCACTTTTGCCTTAGTGTTCTGGAGCATTACCATTCCGTTCCTATCGTCGATGTTTGTAATTGCGAAAGCATCGGTAGGTAGGTTATCGAAGAAGCGTTTCTTAGCCTTGATGTACTCATCGAAGGTTTTATGGTAATCCAAATGGTCGTGAGTGATGTTTGTGAAGATTCCACCGCAGAACATCAACCCAGCAATACGATTCTGCACCACTGAGTGCGAACTCACCTCCATAAAGCAGTAATCGCAACCCTCAGCCACCATTCGAGCAAGCAAAGCGTTGAGCTGAATTTGGTCGGGGGTAGTATGTGTAGCAGGAACCTCGGTATCGCCAATGTAATTTACAACAGTTGAAAGTAAGCCAGATTTATGGCCCAATAGGCCAGCCATCTTGTAAAGCAGAGTTGCCGTGGTAGTTTTTCCGTTTGTACCCGTAACTCCAACCAACCTCAACTTCTCCGAAGGATTGCCGTAGAATGCCGATGCAATCAAACCCAACGCATACGATGCATCCGCAACCTTGATATAGGTTGTTTTGGGTGATGCTTCTACGGGCATCTGCTCGCAAACTATCACCGAAGCACCTTTATCAACGGCAGTTGAAATGAACTGGTGACCATCAACCTGAGTACCCTTTATTGCAAAAAAGCAAAATCCGCGGTCGACCGTTCTAGAATCGAACGTTAAACCAGTCACCTCAACATCCAACGCGCCAACAGCATCGAACTTGAGCGATTTTGGTAGTATGTTTTTTAGTGTAATCAACATTGTTCTTTATAAATATCGTTATGTATTTCTACTATTTTTGGTTGTTCGTTTTTCGTTGTTTGTTGTTCGTGATTTGGGGACAGGTGACGGATGACATATGACACCAAACTTCCAAAACTAGACCCTTTAACTCCACCATCAACTATCAACAAACAACTATCAACAAACCTATTACTATTAACCTTACACTCTTCCTAACCTAAGTTCATCTCCAAAAACACAGTACTTCCCGGAGCAACCTTGGTTCCTGCCTGAATGGATTGTGAGCGAACAGAGCCTCTGCCCTGAAACTTAACCCTTAACCCAGTATTCTCGAGCAGGAATAATGCATCCTTTAATCCCATTCCAACTACATTTGGAACGGTTTTCTTTGATACATTCAGTTTCTTCAACTCAACCTTAACGCTATCGCGCTCGGTGGTAACCCAATCGGCCTTTTTATCGGCCTTCTCGAAAGGAATATCCAGTTCATCGAGCACCTCAGCTAAGGCCTCCCTGCTACTCGCTTTTGCCTGAGGTATCTCCTTCAAATCTCCACTATCGTCAACCTCGCGGAACCACTCAGGGCTGGTGGCGTAAACCTTATCGGATATCTCCTTGAAAATTGGACCTGCCACTAGGTTCCCGTAGTACACACTATTAGAGGGCGAGTTAACCACCACAATGCAGGAGTACTTGGGGTCATCGGCTGGGAAATACCCTGCAAACGATGCTGAGTAGCTAATTCTCCCTCCGTGCTTATAACCCTTTGTTCCCTTTGCAACCTGGGCTGTGCCTGTTTTTCCTGCAATTTTATATCGAGGATTTTTTAGGTTCATAGCGGTACCCTGCTCCACAACACCCTCAAGCACCTCCTTAACCTTGCGCAAGGTTGACCTTGAGCAAATTGACGACGAAATAACCTCAGGTGAAAACGACTGAACAACTTGCCCGTGCCTTACCAGCGATTTTACCAAACGTGGCTTAACCATTCGTCCATTGTTTGCAATGGCGTTGTAGAACGTAAGAATTTGAAGAGGTGTAAGCTTAAGTTCGTAACCAATACTCATCATCGGTAACGACATCCCCGACCAGTACTTTTCGCCCGGATACTTAATGTAAGGTGCAACCTCGCCCGGAATGGAAATATTCAGTGGTTGATTCAACTTCATCGCATAAATCCTGTCAATAAAATCGCGCTCGCGTCCTTTGTAATACCTGCTCACCAACTTCACCACACCAATGTTAGATGAAACCTCAAAAACCTCTTTTACAGAAATCTTACCATGCCCATCCTCCTTGGAGTCCGCAATAACTCTATCGTAAATTTTATACTTTCCGTTTCCAGTATTAACCGTATCGTCTAACTCCATTCGGCCATCCTCAAGCAATGCAATCAGAGTTGGAATTTTCATTGTTGAACCTGGCTCAGTACTTTCGCCAATGGCGTAGTTGTACATCTCGGAGTAGGAGCCATCGTCCTCGCGCTTAAGGTTGGCTATGGCCTTGATATCGCCAGTGGCAACCTCCATCAGAATTGCACAGCCGTGCTCGGCGTTGTGCATATCCAACTGTTTACGCAATGCAGCCTCGGCAACATCCTGTAATTCAACATCAATGGTAGTAACAACATCGGCACCATCTTCGGCATCAATCTGGTCCATACTCTTCACCTCAACCCAACTATTACCTGGAATGCGCTGATGAACCCTAAGCCCAGCCTTGCCCTTTAGGGCATAATCGAAAGCACCCTCAATACCCACAGAAACGCCGCCCTCGTTAACCGTTCCAATGGTACGCGCTGCCATTGTTGCGTGAGGCAGAATGCGCTTATTGCTTTGCACAGGGATAAATCCACCCTTATTCTCGCCTAAACGGAACAACGGGAATTTCTTGATTTGCTGTAACTCTATGTAGTTCACCTTGCGAGGTGCAACTGGGTAGAAACGCTTATTTTTTGCCAATCGGCGGGCATTGGTCAATTCTGATTTGTAGGCATACTTGGACCTATCCCTAAAAAAGTTCGACAGACAAATTGCCAACGAGTCGATATTGGCATTAAAAACCGAATCGGTAACACCGCCAGCAAGCAAGTCCATCCTTAAATCAAAGTAGGGAATTGATGTGGCCAAAACCCGTCCATCGGCAGCGCAAATATCGCCCCGATTAGGAGTTACAATGATATCCTTATAGGTAATAACCTTAGCCTTTGCACGCCACTTATGCCCCTCAACAAACTGTATGTAGATAATTTTAGCAATAATGCCTAACCCCAGCAGCACGAAAAATACGTACACTACTGCAATTCGGGTTAATATTTCTTTTTTTAGTGACATTTTGCTTAGTTGATAGTTGTTCGTTGATTGTTTTTCGTTTTGGGTTCAGTTATTTTTTTAATTCATCATTACTAATTCAGAGTTCCTTGTTCGATATTCGAATTTTCCTACTTTATCTTTTTAGGTGGAACTGTCGATTCCTTCAACTCCAACCCCTTCTCCTCAACCAGTTTAACCACCTCCGATTGCTTGCTGATAAACATCAACTCCGCTGCGGTGGTGATTGACTCGGCACGTAAATTCTTGAGTTCAGTTTTCACCTTTTGGTCCCTGCGCATCAACCTATCGTACCGGTAATGGTTTGCAATGTAAATAACCGCCAGAAACACCAAGAACAGCACATAGGGTAGCTGTGCCGAAATATTCTCGTGCGTAAGAATATTTCCGCTGAGGAAATCCTTCACCTTAAGACCCTTTTTATCCTTGGGCTTGGGTGGCTGCTGCTCCTCGATAAACTCAACCGGTTGCTCGCTAATCTCACTCATAGTTTACATCCTATCCTAAGTTTTGCGCTACGCGCTCTGCTATTGCGCTCCAACTCCTCGTCGGTTGGAATAATTACCTTACGGTTAATTTGCTCGAAAGGCACAGTGCGATTTCCCATAAAATCGGGATTATCGTCGCCCTCAAAATTTCCGTTGCGGAAATAGTTCTTCACCAACCTGTCCTCCAACGAGTGGTACGATATAATCACCAATCGTCCATCAGTTGCCAAGCACTTCTCCGCATTAAGAATCATACTTTTTAGCACATCCAACTCGTGGTTCACCTCAATGCGAATTGCCTGAAAAACCTGAGCCAGCGTTTTGTTCTGAATCTTCTGTGGAATCATCGGCTTAAGTAACTCGGCCAAATCCTCCACGGTTTCAATCGGCCTATTTGAACGCTCGCGGCAAATTGCGTTGGCAAAGCGTTTAGCCTCGTTCAACTCGCCGTAAAGCCTAAAAATCTTCATTAAATCTTCTACCTCGTAGCTGTTCACCACAGTTTTTGCCGAAAGCAATGCGCGCCTATTCATACGCATATCAAGCGGCCCCTCAAAGCGGAACGAAAAACCACGCTCAGGGCTATCCAAGTGGAACGACGACACGCCCAAATCGGCCAGAATGCCATCCACCTTATCGACTCCGTGATACCTAAGAAAATTTCGGAAATACTTGAAATTGCTGCGGATAAGCATAAAGCGCTTATCGTCTATTGCGTTTGCCAGAGCATCCTCATCCTGGTCAAAAGCAAACAACCGCCCTTGGCGGTTAAGTTTCTCCATAATAAGGCGGGAATGGCCACCCCCACCAAAGGTGAGGTCTACATAAGTTCCGTTGGGCTTAATGTTTAAGCCCTCTATGCTTTCGGCAAGCAACACTGGTACGTGGTAGGCCATTACTCATCCTTTATAATTGTTGATCCCAAAATCTTATCGGCTAGGCTTGCAAAATCGCCCGATGGCATTTGTGCGCCGTCATACTTACTCTTTGCCCAAATCTCAATTTTGCCGTTCATACCGGCAAACACCACATCCTTTTCAATGCCAACCATCTCGAGCAGGCGCTTGGAGAAAAGCAAGCGACCACTGGCATCGAGCGATACCTCGGCGGTGCCACGATAAAACTCGCGTAGGAACTGGTTGTGTTCCTTGTTGTACGGATTGGTATTCTTGCGAATTAGGGCATTTTGGCGCTCCCACTCCTCCATAGGGAAGAGCACCAAGCACTCCTCATAAATATCCTTTTTCACCACGAACCGATCGGGCGCAGCAGATGTAATCTGCTTACGCAGCGCTGAGGGGAAGAGTACGCGACCCTTCTCGTCAACTTTGCAATCGTAATCGCCAATGAATGAGGACATTTTTCTACCAATTTTTCAATTGGTAAAAATATGCAGAAATTTTCCACTTTCACCCACTTGTTCCCACTTTTTTGCAAATTGTTAATAACTTTTCGACAAAAAGCTGGTTGAGAATGTGGCGTTTAGCAGAAAAACAGGGCTATACACACGTATTGGGCGCAAAGATAGTGGGTTGAGGTGGATGTTGAAAAAGTAGTTTTCAACAATGGTAAGGGAAAAAGAAACTTTAAATATTATTTATTCTTTCAAGTCCAAAATCATTCCCAATTTTTTCAATTAAGAATTCAATTAACTTATGACCATAAATGCAAGCTGTACCTTTAGGAATTTGACCAGTTAAAAGATACTTGTCTTCTAGTTCTTTTGTTCTGAAATTATACCCACTATATATTTCATTACCTCGAATTTTGTATTTATTAAGTAACTCATTGAGTTGTTTGGATGTAAAACTTGGAAAGATTTCTTTTAATGTTCTGTATAATTTAGTATAAGACAATGGCCAACGGTCAATTGGTCTTCTATATTTTATTGCGACTAAAGAATTTGATATATTATCGGGACTTATTGAAGCAAAAACATCAGCCTTTGAAGGATTATTGACTATATTTAAATTGAAATTTAATGGGATTGCATATGATATAACTTCCTCATCATTCAAACCCTCCAATGATTGTTTAAATGTCTGCTGCCATTGACTTAAAACTTGTGCAGTACCATTATCAATCTTTCTAGAAACTAAGGCAGATTCAACTGAGAATATTGCTGAATCAATATTGCTTATTAAAAAAATCATTCCATGAGGAAATTTTTCAGAAAGAGACAGTTGGAACCAATCCTCAATTTTTCTCTCAAAGTTTCGAATTCCGGCTTGAAAGGAGACTAAGGCAAATGCCGGTACGATTGGAATAATCAAATGTGCTGCATCATTTCTAAGAGAATCAATTATTTCTAAATTTTTTCTGATAGGATCGTGCCTTGAACTAAAAATATAATTTAAAGCATATGAAAATGGAATTGATTTGTCATTACTGTCATTAACAAATATTGAAGTTATATCATTAGAATCTTTTAAAATTTTTGCTTTTAAAAGTAATTCCCAAGAATTAATAAACAAAAACAAAAAAGACTCCAACCTATATACCAATGTAGGATTATTGATTGTTTGGATTGCTGAAAGCATTGCCTCTTGGCTTTTATGCAACATTCTCCAAACTATTTGTTCATTTTCACTTAAAAATGTAGGAGGAATGCCAGTTCTTTCAGATATCTTTTTTAATGCAGCTTCAAAAGCATGAGCATTTACATTGCTACCAGAACTATACCAAGAAGGATCTACTTTTAGATTTAACTGATCAGATATTTCATTCCATAAATCTTGCTTATTTGCAGACGCTCTTTTTTTATTTGTCATAAATCATTAATAGTGAGATTATTTGTGGGTTAAAGATAATGTTTTATTATTTTTCTCATGCTAGGATATACTTTCAAATCTCTAAAAAAATAATTACACAGGATCTATATCGTTTCCCAAGGCGATGCACTTAAGATACTTTTTTGCACGAACTCACCCCTCACCCCTCTCTATCTGACCGATAGAGAGGGGATTGCGCTGGACATTGGATTTTTCTTACCCCCTCTTTGCCGTTCTTTGGCAGAGAGGGGGTTGGGGGTGAGTTATTCTTCAAAAATCTTTTGTAACTTCCATTAAAAAAGTAATGAAAAAATTTAATACCCCTGTTGAAACAGCCAGAGAACTTAGAAAGAGTATGACTGAATCAGAGAAAATTCTTTGGCAAAACCTGAGGAATAGAAAACTAGAGGGGTATAAGTTTCTCCGTCAGCATCCAATTACATACGATTACAATGCCAACCCAGTTAAATACTTTGTGGCAGATTTCTACTGCGCTGAAAGGAAACTTATTATTGAACTTGACGGTAAAATTCATCTTAGCCAGCAAGAAAAGGATTATATCCGAGATGTTATTTTATTACAACGAGGCTATAAGACTTTAAGAATCAAAAATGAAGAGATGTGTGATGTAGAAAATGTGCTTAGGAAAATAGTGACAATACTTAAAGGGTAATTTATTGCACAGACTCACCCCTCCTTACCTCTCTCTGTCTGACCGACAGAGAGAGGATTTTGCTGAATATTGGTTTTTTCTTACCCCCTCTTTACTCGGTAGAGTAGAGAGGGCGCTGGGGGTGAGTTATTCTTAAAAAAAGTTCTAAAAAAATTAAACTTCCGC